>CAZLND010000001.1:0-35718 GCA_964560635.1 uncultured bacterium
CTTGGTATTGGCTTTTTGCTGGAAATGGAGCAGGAGGAACACTCCCCCGACCAGCAGGTACATCAAGCCGAACCGGGGGGAAATGGCGTTCCCAAAGCCGTTCTGAACGCCCGTGTCGGTCAGGCGATAGGCGTGGATGAGCCCGATGAAAGAAAAGGCCGAAGCGGTAAAGACCCACCAGGCAGCCTTCAAGAACTTGCGTTCGATGAGGAAGACCATGATGGCGGCGAAGATCATGGAGATCAAGAGGGAACCTTGGTTGAGCGCGATGATTCCACGGATAAAGAAGTTCTCACCCGTCAATTTATCGACCATGGCCAGGGTGAGGGGCGCGCCCGCCACCCTCAAAGCGGTTTCGATGAGGTAATAACAATAGGCCGCGAAGGCGGGGATGAGGCCGAAGGCCACCGCCAGGGAATGTTCCTTGGGGATCTCCATGAAGGCCTGGGCCGTGATGATGATGGCGATCCATAGCAAGATGCCGAAGATGCATTCCCTCGGGACGATCTTCAAGAACAAGGTCACTCCCCCGGTCATGCACAATAAGGTGATGAGGGCGCCGTTGAGGATGGAATAGCCGTGCCGGGCCCCCATGGCTTTCCAGCCCGGGTGGCCGATGTAAATGGTGGTGGGGAAGGGGCTGCCGAGGAAACAAGCCAACAAGGTGGCGAAACCGTTCCATAAAAGGGAAGGCTTGGTCTCATAGCGGTCCCCGCCTGCCTCGGCGCTTTCCAGGTTCTGAAGGGAACCGATGACGTTGAAAAGACCCATCGGGAAGATGACCGCCAGGTATTTCCACCCCGAACTGGTCAGCATCGAAAAGAGGTCGCCGACGACCGGTTTGGGGGGATAGAAGGACCAGTTGATGGGGTCGGTGGAAATGTTGGAGATGACAAAGGTGGGATTGATGCCGTGGAAAGTCCAATAAAGCACCGTACCCACGACAACGGCCAGGAACCCGCCGGGCAGGGAGAGGGGCCACTTCAAACGCGCGCCATAGGAAACGAGGATAAGGAAAGTCGGCAGGATGCCGATGAGGGGGTTGGCGAAGATCTGGAAGATGAAGTCCATGGCGATGAAGGTGATGGCGATTCCCGCCAAGGCGCAAAGCAGGGCCGCCCGGGGCGTATGCTTCCGGAGCCAGTCGCCCACATAAGCGCCGCCGATCTCCATGATCCCATTCAAGAGGCAAGCCAACAGCCCGGCCTGCCAAGCCAGTTTGTAATTGCCCGTCTCCCTATAGATGGGGGCCATGATGAGCACAATGAAGGCGATGAGGCTGGGGGTGTTGATGCCGAAGGGCAGGGCTGTGATGTCGGTCCTTTTGGTCCTTTGGGCCAGTTGACGGGCCTGCCAAGCGTAGAAGAAATTCCCCAAGAGGATGGAAAGGGCGGCCCCGGGAAGGACCTGGCCTGTGATGAACTCGGTGGGAAAACCGCAGAAGGTCTTGCAAAGGAAACCGATGAGCATCAATTGAAGCAGGTTGTCGATGAAGAGGCCGAAAAAGCCGTCCAGGTCGCCCTTGGTGAACCAGGGAAGGGAACGGGAATTGTGATGCAGGTAGAGGCGGTAGTAATAGGAAGGCGGCCTGATCCACCGCGGCAGGTCTTTCAAAAAGGCCAGGGTTTTTTGCATAGGAAAAGACTAAACGGGGGTGCGGGGTGGGTCAAGGGTTTTTATGGGTCATCGTCGGGAGTCTTTCGTTGGACCGGTTCAACCGAGTTGCTTCGAAAGGCCCCGCTGCCTTTGCCGGTTTTTTCCCCCCAAAAGTCATTGTTGAGGTGATAGTTCTTGTAACGTCTCGGAAAAAAAGGGGAATGGGTATTGACAGTAAACCTGATAATCAGTACAACTGATTATCCCTAAGGGTGAGTTTAAGGAGCGGAAATGACGGCCAAAAGCGTGAAAAAGAAAAAGGCAGGGAATGGGGTACCGGACCACGGCATTCCCCCGATCATACTGGAACGGATGGGCTTCCTGCTCAACCGAGCCGCCTTGAAACAAAGGGAAATGGTCGAGGAGGCCTTGAAGCCCTACGGGCTCATCGGCAAGCACTTGGGTATCCTGCTCCTGATCCAAGAGAAGGGCGCGCTGCCCCAGATGGAAGTGGGGAAATGCATGTACATCGACCGCACCACCATGGTGAACATGATTGATGATCTGGAAAAGCTGGGCTATGTGGAGCGCAAGGCCCATCCCACGGACCGCCGGGCCCACGCCCTTTACTTGACTGCCAAGGGGCGAGAATTGCTTCCTAAGCTGTACCAGTTGGGGATCAAGGCCGAAAAGAAGCTCTTGGCGCCCCTGTCGTCGAACGACCGAACCGATTTAAGCCGTATCCTGCGCGAATTGGTGCTGGCACATCATATCGCGCCGATGAAATGAGGGGAGAGACCATGAGGCGACTTCAATGGATGAGTGCGGCCCTTTTGTGGGTGGCCGCCGGTTTTATCTACGCGCAGGACAAGACACCGACCAGCAGTTCAACCGCTCTCACGTTGGAGCAAGCCCAAAAGGAAGCTTTGGAACATTCACCCGAATACCATCAGGCCTTGAGCAGGGAAAAGGAAACGAGTTGGGGACAGGTAGAAGCCGTCTCCGAGGGGTTCCTGCCGCATATCTCCCTGGGAGCCCAGCATTTTTTCAATAACGAGCTCTTCAGTAATACCAGCTACAATTACACCGATATCACTGTCAAATTCCCCGGTGCGCCCGATTTCATCACCTTCCCGGGCATCTATCCCAACACTACCCTGACTTTGGGTGCCCAGTACGACCTCTTCGACGGGTTCAAGAACATTCATAAGCTCGACGCGGCTAACAATCGGCACGAGGCCACTAGGATATTGGCCGACCTGTCACTGCTCCAATTGGGAGAGCTCGTCCGGCTTAATTTCTATGAAGCCTTGGCCGCCAAACTTCTGTCCGACCAAGCGGACCAGAAGGTGAAGACCTTGGAAGACCACCTTCGCATCGCCCAGGACCGGTTGGATAATGGTCAGGCCACCAAGTACGACGTACTGACGGTGGAGGTGAAACTTTCCGAGGCCAAGTCTGAACAGATCTCCCAGCATGACAATGTGGTCCTCGCCCGGGAAAGCCTCACGCGGGTCATGGGTCTCCAGATCGACGACCGTACCTTGGGAGGCGACCTTCCGGTGCTGGAAGCCGACAGCATCCTCAAAGAAGTCGCCCAGGCGGACCTGACCAACAGTCCCCAGCTCAAGGCCGAGCATCTGCTGGCCCTAGCGGCGTCGGACATGAGTGCCTCGGCCAACGCTTTCTGGTTCCCCCGCATTTCCTTGATGGGGCAATACCAGTGGTACCAAAGCCCTACCTACGATGGGGATTTCCATTACAACGACCTTGGTTTCCAGAACGATTATTTCGTCGGGGCCACGGCCAGCTGGGACCTCTTGGATGGAGGTCTTTCGCTGGCCAAGGCCAACGAGGCCGATGAAAGGGCCCACCAAGCCAGCGCCGAGGATAAGGCCACCCAACTGCAGACACCTTACGATTTCGACCTATGGAAGAGGAAGTTGACCTCAAGCGCGGCGCTTTACAGAGCGAAGCTGACGGATGTGGAGACGGCCAAGGAAAGCGCCCGGTTAGCCACGGTGGGGTTCAAAGCGGGTACCCGCACCACCACCGATGTGCTGGAGTCGGAGTTGGAAGAATATAGGGCCTCGACCGACCTGGTCCAAGCCCAACTGGGCGCGCTGGAAGCTTTGATCCATCTGGAACTTTTGACAGGAAAGAGGTTGAGCCATGACTAAGACCAATCCCGCCGCTCCAAACAACGGCAAGAAGAAAAAGATCCTACTCATCGTTGGCGCGGTCGCCGCGGCCATCGCGGTGTTTTTCATCGTGAAGGGTTATCTCTACGAGGGAACGGATGACGCCTATATACAGGCTCATGCCCTCATGCTAGCGCCCCGGGTGGGTGGCACGGTCACCAAGGTGCTGGTCAAGGAGAACGACAAGGTGAAGGCGGGACAGCTCCTGGCCCAATTGGACAATCAGGACTATTCCAATACTTACAACCAGACCATCGCCGACCAGGCTTCCGTGCAGGCCAATTTGGTGCAGGCCCAGCAAGACTATGATCGAATTGCCAAGCTTTACAAGGACGAGGCGGTCTCCAAACAGCAATTGGACGTGGCTCTGGCCCGGTATCACAACCTATCCTCGCAATTGAAAGCCGACCAATCCAAGATCGACCAGGCCAAGTTGCAATTAAGTTATACCCAGATCACGGCACCGGAGGATGGGACTATCGCCAAGAAGTCCGTGGAAGAGGGAATGGTGGTGCCTCTTGGCCAGGCGCTCTTCGGGTTCGTTTCCTCCAAAGAACGCTGGGTCACGGCCAACTTTAAGGAAACCCAGATCAGCCGCATCAAGACCGGACAGAAGGTCTCGGTCGATGTGGACGCGGTCTCGGGTAAGTCTTTCGAAGGCGTGGTGGACAGCCTAGGGTCGGCCACCGGCTCCACTTTCACTTTGCTTCCGCCGGACAATTCCACCGGCAATTTCACCAAGGTGGTCCAGCGGGTGCCGGTGAAAATATCGCTCAAGAACATCACCGAACAAGATATCGACCGCCTGGCGGCGGGGCTTTCGGCCGTGGTTTCAGTGAAGGTGCACTAAACCCAAAGCCAGCGCCAAGACGCGAAGACTCCAAGTAAGGCGCGGAGGGTTTCTTTAAAAATTATTTCTTGGCGTCTTGGAGTCTTGGCGCTAGATGTGATCTTGAATGAGGTTTTAAATGGCTGAGCCACAACCCCAAAAAGGCATTTCCCGCGCCGCGCTGATGGTGGTCATCACCGCCGGTTTGGCGTCCTTGCTCGAGATCGTGGATACCTCCATCGTCAATGTGGCCATTCCCACCATGATGGGCAATCTGGGCGCGACCCTGGACGAGATCGGGTGGGTGGTCACCGGTTACATCATCTCCAACGCCATCGTTCTTCCCATCTCGGGTTGGCTGGGCACCAAGTTCGGCCGACGCCGTTATTACATCACATGCATCATGCTCTTCATCCTGACCTCGGTGGCCTGCGGGCTGGCACCCAACCTTTGGACCCTGGTCCTTTTCCGCGTTATCCAGGGGGCGGCGGGCGGGGCCCTATTGCCCACTTCCCAAGCCCTCATTCAGGAAGCTTTTCCAGGTCGGTCCGGCATTGGAAGCGCCCTCTACGGCATGGTGGTCATCATCGGTCCAACTTTGGGTCCTCCCTTGGGCGGTTATCTCACCGACCATTTCGGCTGGCGCATGATCTTTAACATCAACCTGCCGCTGGGGCTTTTGGCGGTCTTTCTGGCTTCCCTTTACATTACCGACCACGCGGAGGATGGGGATCACGCCGCGGCTCACGCCAAAATGCGTACCGCGCCTGTGGACACCATCGGGTTGTCGCTTCTTATCGTGGGGGTTGGTTGCCTGCAGTACGTCCTGGAACGGGGCGAGGCGGACGACTGGTTCTCCAACAAGCTCATCCTGCTTTTTACCTTGGTGGCGGCCTTCTGCATTCCCTTTTTCATCTGGTGGGAACTCAAGACCGAGCATCCCATCATGGACCTGCGGCTCTTCAAGAGCCCGGCCCTCATTAACGGCACCATCATGATGGCCTGCGTGGGGGGAATGCTTTACGGGCTCATCTTCTTCATCCCCATCTTTGCCTCGACCATTTTGGGAATGGACGCGGGCCAAACGGGGAACCTCTTCACGCCCGGGGCTTTCGTGGCGGGCCTTATGATGCCGATCATCGGGAGCCAGCTTCAAAAGGGGGATCCCCGTCTTTTCATGACCTGGGGGATCTGTTGTGTGGTCTTCGCTCTTTATTTGCTCACGAGCTTCAGTGCCCAATCCACTTACTGGGACCTCTTCTGGCCCCTTCTTATTCGCGGGTTGGGCATGGCGGCACTTTTCATTCCCGTCAACGCGGTTGTGTTAGGGGGATTCAAAGGACCGGCATTGGGACAGGCGGCGGGCCTCATGAACCTTGCCCGGCAATTGGGCGGCAGTTTGGGTATCGCCCTCTTGTCCACCATGTTCAGCAAGGCAAACCAAGCGGCCTATGAGCACCTGCGCCAATACATCAGTCCCTTGAGCATGGGTTTCAGCCAGTGGGCCCAAGGCGCCAAGGGCCTAGCCTTCCGGTTCTCGAACGAGATCGGGATGTACAACCCTGACACCCTTGTCATCAAGGAAGCTTATTTCCGGGTGAAGCGACAGGCCTTCGTCATGGCCTTCGACCAAATGGCTTGGGTGATGGTGTTTGGGTTCCTCGTGGCCGGCATCCCCATTTACTTCATGAAGAAACCCACCCAAATGGGCAATCCCGCGGACGCGCATTGACCTTTAAAATTTCAGGGACAAGTAACGACGATGAAACTGCAATTCGCTCCTTGATTCAGCCTGGAGACATACAGATCCCCCGATGAAACCTTGACGGTGCAGGTCGTTGAAGTTCCACTTTGAAAACTGCAGTTCGAACCGCCGCAAGCACCGCCATCGGTGCTGAAATTGATCGTGTGGTCACCAACGGAAGCTGGCGGAAAATTGTAAGAACCGCCGGCTCCGACGGAAGCGGCGCTCCCTCCATCCAAGCTCGCGTTCACGGCGCATCCGCATTGGTTACTGACCTGGATGGTCCCAGTGGAAGCTGGGGAAAAGAGACCACAGCCCGTTGTCAGGGCAAGCGAGCCGACGAACAGAATCGATAAAAGGACATAGGGTTTCATGGTCCTTATTGGACGACCTAAGACATGAAAAAGGGTCGCCTCATCAGCTGAATTCCACGCAGCGCATGGAGAGGGTGCCGTACTCGAAACCCTCGTGCGGATAGCGGACCTGGGGTTTGCCGTCCTTGCCCGCGGCGGCCGCGGCCACCAAGAGAGGCGTGTAGTGGTCGTCGGTGGGATGGGCCATCTTGGCCTGGGGCGCCTGTTTCTGATAATCAGCCAGGGCATTCAAGTCGAAGCGGTCCAAATTTTTCCTGCACCAAACGTCAAAATCCTTCGCCCAAGGTTCTGCCGAACCGTAACGATCCCCGAAATTCAGTATCCTTAAGTTGTGGGTGATATTCCCGCTTCCCAAGATGAAAACCCCTTTGGACCTTAACGGCGCTAGCGCGTGACCCAAGGCCAGGTGCTCATTCATGGGAACGTTGGTCCCGATGGAGATCTGAAGGATCGGGATGTCGGCACGGGGGAACATGTGCATCAAGGGCACCCAAGCGCCATGGTCCAAGCCTCGGTTCGAGTTGGTACCCGCCTTCAAGCCTAGATGGTCCAAGAGATGCAAAAGTTCCTTCGCTAATTTAGGCGCGGGCGGGGCGGGGTACTCCACCTCATATAGTTCTTGGGGAAAACCATAAAAGTCATAGGTCAGGGGTACAGCGTTCAATGGTCCCAAGTGGGGGGGCTTCTGGAGCCAATGGGCGGAGACCACCAAGATGGCTTTGGGTTTGGGGAGGGAGTCCCCCCATTCCTTCCAAGCCCGCGATAGGGAACTGTCTTTTTCCAGGCCGACGGTGGGCGCGCCATGGCCGACGAATCCCACGGGCATGAGGGAACCTTGTTCCGTGTATTCTTTGGGTTCTTGCGCGGGGCGGGCCATATCCTTCTCCTTTGTCCTCAAGATATGTTTTTTCCTGAAAAAGGAAAGGTTTGTTTGGGAAGGGCGGAAAAAAGCCTGTTACCGAAGGGTAATGGGCGATAAGCTCCAAAAAGGTTGAAAGGTTTTAATAACCTTGGCTTTATGGGCTTTCGGTTCGAGACAGGCTGGGCTATCCTATTTTCGGTTCTGAAAGACCAAGCGAGGTCCCATGCTGGACGACGAAGACCAGAAACATCTCAAGATCATCATCAAATTAAAGGTGACCATCCAAAAGGATGTGACCCAACGGTTCGGCCACGGCCGTCCCACTCAAAAGGGCGTGGAGTTGGTTCGCAAATACGCTCAAGAGCGGCTGGATCAATATATCGATGAGATGATGAAGGAATCGGAAGAATTGAAGGCCAAGTGGCAGTTCGGGCATCCGCTGATCATTTATTGCCATATCAGCTTGAAGACCCGCTCTTACGCCATTGAGATCACGACCAAAGACAATCCCAAAGCGATGTGAAGCTTAGTAGCGGGCTCCGGCCAAGGCAGGGCTTTGGAGGCCCTCCAGGGGGAGGCCGGCTTCGGCCCATTCTTGAACGCCACCCAAATAAGTTTCCGTATTGAACCCGCGTATCTTCAAGGCTTGGGCCGCGTTGGGACCGGCGGCGCAGATGATGTTCTCGCTGTAGGTGATGAAGAGTTTGTCTTTGCCGAAACGGTTCTCGACCTCTTGGGCGAACTCGTCGCGGTTCTGGGTCAGGGGAAGATGGACCGAGCCCTTGATATGGAGTTTCAGAAAATCGTCCTCGGAGAGAACGTTCAAGAGGACCACGTTCCGGGACTTCATTTTTTTAAGCAGCATTTCTTTCGTCAACGGCATGACTTCCTCCAACTTCAATTGGGTGTCAGGGAGTCACTTTAAGGTGCCGGGTTGTTAAAATTAAGCGGTTTGAAGGGTTATTTCGTTGTGACGTTTTCCTAGAGGGTGGTTTTTGCGGATGGAGAAATGAAAAGAACCTTTCCATCTCGATGAACGTCTATATTAGTGCCGATTAAAAGCCTTTAGTGGGACAGGGAGAGGAAATTGAACAAGCGGCTCAGCGTTTTTATCTTTTGCGCTTTAGCGCCCATCGGTCCGGTTCTCTGGGCCCAGAACTCCGACGGTTCGGACAACGGATTGAGCCTCACCAGCAATCCCGACAAGCGGCATCAAGCGCTCAACCAGCGTCAGGTCCTGCGGTCCAAATACAAGGGACCCAAAACCACCTTGCCTAACGCTAACCAAAGCAAGAACCGGGCTTACTCCTTGAAGCCCAAAGTCACGGAAGTAAAGAATGGTCCCATAACACTGGTGAACCCGCTTACCCCTGTTCCCACTCTCGCCCCCATCATCCCCAGGGACGCCAAGGGAAACCCCATCACCCTTTGGGCGCCTGGGAAGAAGATCGACCTGCCCACTTCCTCCAAGTAGCGGTCCTTAAGCCGAAAAGCCCTTTTCATCCCCATCTTCCTGAATGGCCCGATCCTGGGAACTTTCGGGAACTTCCCGTGTCTTATCCACTGAAGGTGATCATTACCGGAGGTGGAAAATGAAAGCGAGACATTCTTCTTATAGAAGGCGGCAAAATCCCTGGGTTTGGTTGCTGGCGTTCCTTTGCGCCGGGTTCCTGGCCCCACTGGTATTTGGAGAAGTGACGGCGGAAACCTACCCCAGCCAGGTCACGGTGTTCCCGGATGGGGCTCGGGTGACTCGCCAGGGCTACTTAGAACTCAAAGGCGGGATCCAGCAAGTGCTCTTTCCTGACCTGCCAGCCTCGGTGGTGGAGTCTTCCCTGAGATTGACGGTGGAAGGGCCATCAGGAACCAAGCTTTACGGGGTCTCCCTGCGCCAGGATTACGGTTCCCAGATTATCGAAAAGAGGACCCGGATCTTGAAGGAGAAGCTCCAAGTCCTTTTGGACCAGAAAACGGACCTGGCCGACCATATCGAGGCCCGAAAGACCGAGATCGAACTCCTGAAGGAGCTGGCCAAGGAGGGGTCCAAGACCGCCGCCAACCAAGCCCCCACCCGGTCCCAGACCTTGGTGGACTTCACCCTGTCCGCTGGGGCGGTGGGCAAGCGGCTCATTCTGCTACAAAGCTTGTCCCGGAAGGATGAGCGGCTGGTAAGGGCCCTGGACCTGAAGATCGCCGTCTTGAACCAGGAACTAGCCCAAAGCGGGACTCCGGACCGGGAGAAAAGGACCGCCCAGGCGGACCTGGAGCTTCCCCAGGCCGGGACCACCCGATTCACCCTGACCTACCAGGTGGCGAACGCTTCCTGGAATCCCCTTTACGACCTTCGCCTCGCCACCGAGGGGGCCAAACCCTCCTTGGCCCTGGATTTCAACGCCTCCATCCGCCAAAAGACCGGGGAGGACTGGAACGGGGTCGCCCTGACCCTTTCCACTGCCCGCCCCACGGAAGGAACCCAAGTGCCCGACCCCAGCGATTGGTGGCTGGATTTCATGAACGCGCCTATCCGCACTTTATATAAAAAGGCCAAAGCTTTTGGCCGGCCGGAACTGCCCGAGTCCAGTGTGCGAGCCAACTTTGCCCTTTCCAATAGCGCCGAGGATAAGGACGAAGCCGATGAACCGGCCCCCGCCCAGGTGGTCACGGCCCAAACCGTTCAATCGGCCTATACCATGACCTTCGTCCTGCCCGTATCCCGGGATATCCCCTCGGACGGCACGGATCACCGGGTGGGCATCGCCCAAACCTCCCATCCCGTGGACTTGACCCTGGTGGTGGTGCCTCGTTTGTCCCAGGCCGCTTACCTGGAAGCCAAGGTCACCTACGGTGGCGAGCAGGGGCTCTTACCGGGCCAAGCCCAGCTCTTCCGTGATGGGGACTTCGTCGGGAGCACCTATCTGAAAGCCAAAGCGCCGGGCGAGAGTTTCGACCTCGGCTTCGGTCAGGACGATCAAGTGCAAGTGGAGCGCAAACTCCTGAAGAACCAACAAGGAGAGGCAGGCGGGCTCTTCGACGTGGATAAGGGTGAGCGGCTTTATCAATGGGTCACCACCTTGGCCAATTACCATAGCGGGGAGCGTACCCTTGAGGTGCGGGAGCAACTACCCCGGTCGCGCGAAAAGGACATCACTGTCAACGGCATGGACATGAGCCCCAAGCCGCTGGCCGAGGACGCGGACAAACCGGGATTGGTCCAATGGAAGCTGACCTTGAAGCCGAAAGAAAAGACCAAATTGACCTTCGCCTATCAGGTCAAGTTCCCCAGCGGCACGCAAGTCACCGGATTGGAATAAAAACAGTTCTCAAAAAGGACCGGGTAATTCCCGGTCCTTTTTTGTTTTTGGGCCCATTTGGGGACGCATAAAGCAGGCCAAGTCCCGGGATGGGCGTTTACCCCTTATCTATCGCCAATTGAAAGAGAAATGAAAGAAGATACGACCCAGGGCCCCATCGCTTAAAATGAACCCAGTCCAAAACATCTTCCAACGCTTAAAGTTCCAGGACCGGTTAGTTGTTCCTCCGGTCTTTTGAAACAAACCTTTTTAATCACTATTCCAGAACGGAAGGTCTTCGATGCCTCGATCATCTTCGACCGCAGTTGATAGGGAGGTGCCAATGGAAGTCATTGATAGAGTCAAGGTCCTCAACAAGCTGGGCCTGCATTTGAGAGCGGCAGCCCAATTGGTGAAGGCTTCGTCCAAGTTCAAATGCCGGGTCCTAGTGAGGAACGGCCACGGTCACGTGGATGGGAAAAGCCTTTTGAACCTCATGGCCTTGGCGGCCAATTATGGTTCGGAACTGACCTTGGTGTACCAGGGCGAGGACGCGCAAGACGCCCGGGCGACGATCAATCAGCTGTTCTTGAGCCGGTTCGGCGAGAAGGAATAGTTAGGTCGTAGAAGGTCGCAGGGTGGAAAGAAGGGCCGGGTTCATTCCCGGTCCTTTTTTATTTCCAGGTGGGCTGGGAAAGCCTCAAGACTGGGCCAAAACGCCTTTTTCCCGCAGGTAATCCCGGCAGTCCCGATCCATCGTGCTCAAATGCGCTCCATCCATTTCCAGCAAGCGGGGATCGCAGAAGCCGAAAGTGGGATGGTAGAGGACGTGGTCGAACTCCTGGGTGCCGTTCTCCCCCTGGATGGTGACGTTCAACAAGAAGGTGTCCAACATCTGGGATTTTCCCTTGTAGATGAATTGATGTCCCACAGGCTCCCCCGAAAACGATTTTAATGGCTGTCCCAAAATTTGGCGCGGACGCGCACGTCGAGAATCGCGATGAGGCATCTTATTCAAGGGGAAGGGGGGTCATCCAAAAGTTTTGCCGGAACGCTATGAGGATATTTTTTCTAAACCGTTTTTACCGGAATAAATCCAAGGGGAATGAAACCTATCGGCTTGAGCTCTTCAAGGCGGGGTTGATCATCTGGAAGGAAGCGTGGAATTTTTTCATGCGGTCCATGTCGAAACTTTTGATCGAGGTAGTGTAGCTGACGAAGTAGAACCACTGGTTCACCAGGAAATACCGCATGACGGTCACCAATTGGTTCTCGGTATTGACCAGCTTGAACTCGCAAGCCGGCGCGCCTTGTTGCTTGAAAAACCACAGATAGGCCACTTTGCTACCCGTGTTATGGGCCAGAACGAGGGAGATCTTTTGCATGAAAGCATTGGCGTCCTTGATCTGGGGTTCGGTATAGAGACCATAACCAACGCTATAGACCCGTTGTTCATCGTCCTCGGACCGCCACTCAGTGCGTTCCCCCTGTTTTTCTGGGTTGCCCGGCATGGAAACGGAGAAAAGGGTGGGGTTGATGGGGACTAGGTTTTTCCAGTTCGAGTCAGCTTGGACCGAAGAAGGGAACACAAGAGCGAGGGCGGTCAGAAATAGACTGAGAGTTGTCCGGGAAAGGTTCACTTTTTATCCGCCTTGAGTTTTTTGAGGACGCGGGTCAAACCATCCTTGCCTTGCGCGCTGCCGTTACTGGCGGCTAGGCGATACCAATGGAGCGCCTCGTCCAGGTTGGGCGCGGTCCCGGAGCCGTTCTCGTAACTCCAACCCAGTTTCACCTGGCTTGTCACGTGGCCTTCCTGGGCCGCCTTGGTGTACCAAGCTAAAGCCTTTCCCCGGTCCTTCTTGACGCCCTGGCCGCTTTCATATTGGCTCGCCAGGGCCGCTTGAGCCTCCTTGTTCTTTTGACCAGCGGCCTTTTCGTACCATTTGGCCGAGAGGATGAAATCCCTGGGTACGCCACGGCCCAGGTAATAAATGTCCCCCAACCGGAACTGGGCGGAAGTGTCGCCTACTTCGGCGGCCTTCGTGAGCCAGCGTATCTCTTCCAAGGGGTCCAAAGGGACTCCTTTACCGTCGTGATAGAAAGAGGCCAGGTGCAATTGGGACAAAAGGTCCCCTTGTTCGGCGGCTTTCTTGTACCAATGGGCGGCTTTTTCCAAGTCCTCCTTCACTCCCAAGGCTTGTTCACACCGTAAGCCTTGTGTGAACTGGGCGAAGGCGTCATTCCGGTCGCTGGCTTTTCCCAGCCAGATGTCCGCTTGAGCCAGGTTCTGGTTCACGCCCTGGCCGTAAAGGTACAGGAAACCGACCTGGGCTTCGGCGCGCGGGTCGCCCTTCAGGGCCTTTTCCATGAGTTCGTTGAAGTTGTATTGGATGGTGACGGGTGGATTGAAATAAACCAGGCTGGAAGCGGGGATCTGGGACCAACCGAAGAGGGGAAAAAGGAAAAAGGTCAAAAAGTGAAAAGGTAAAAGGAACTTCCTCATTTGCCTGGTTCGTTGATGTGGAAGGAGTCGAAGAATTTTTTCATGAGGGAAGTGTCAAAGCTTTTGTTGTCGGTGGCGAATTCAAGGATATAGACCCAGGTCTTATCCAAGATCAGGCGGCCGCCGACCACATGTTTACCGTCCGTAAGCTTGAACTCGCAGGCGGGAAGGCCTTGGACCTTGAGATATTTCTTATAGAGGAGGCGGCCATGGGTCCCTTCCACGGCGGTTTCGACGGTCTGGTCGAAATAGTCCTGCGCCTTTTTAGGCGGGTCCGTCAAATAACCCGAGCTGGCGTTATAGGCTCGGCCCTGCGGATCCATGGACACCCATTGGGAATTGGCGGCGGGTCGGGGGGGCTGGGGCATGAGGATGGCAAAACGGCCCGAATCGAACATCTTCCATTCGGTCGAAACCGCCCAACAGGTCGCCGCGGCAAAAACGAAGATCAGGGTGATGAATGGTTTTCTCAAAGGCGGCTCCACATCCACGTGATAAAAGACGAGACCATCTTAACAGGATGATGAAAAAGTCTAAAAGACCAATAAAAAAGGGAGCCGCCCTTCGGCAAGCTCCCTTGGATGCGACGGAACGTGGTTTTTAGTGGAGGATGGCCACCTTTCCACTATAGACGATGGGTTTTCCATCCGGACCCACCGCTTGGACCACATAAATATATAGGCCGCTGGCCACCAGCGCGCCCGAGTGGCTCCTCAGGTCCCAGAGGAAATCATCCCCCGTGACCGCGGTTTGATAGACCTTCTCGCCTTGAAGGGTGAAGAGGGTCAATTGGGCTTGGGTCGCGCCGGTTAGGTTGAACTTGAACCTCACCGGTGTCCCGTCCCTGGAGATGTTCGGAAGGGCGGTCACAACGCGTGAGGAGCGGTCCACCAGGGGGCCAGGCGCATATCCGGAAACTTCCGCCAGTTTGGTGGCCGGGACGGCCGATTGCGGGACGATCTGCAAGGCCGAGACCTTGGCGTTCTTGTCCGGGCTGGCCGAGGTGGTCACAAAGTTCACCACGATCTGGCCGCTGGCGTTGGGAGCGATATTGCTGAACAGTTTGTCCACCCCTATATTCATGCCTCCCGCGTCCGCGAAAATATCGAAGTTCGTCAGCACTTGCGTGCCGTTGACCGAAATGTTCTGGATCCTTCGGCCCGCCGGGCTGTCGAAGATCTCGGCGAATTTCAAGGTTACCTGATATGAGCCGGGCGTCACCGCAAAGGTATAGGTAAAGCCGGACCCGCCCCAACGCTCCCGCTGGTAAAGGGCTTGGTCGGTGGTGCAAGGCAGGGCCTTGGTAATGGCATTGGTGTTGCCATTGGTGGACCCGCCTGTGAAGTTCACGTCCGCGGCCCAGACATTGCCCTGGCAGTCCGTATAGGAAGTGGTCCTTCCGGACGCCACCCGCCAGACCGAACCGGCAAGGGGCGTATTCGTCGGGGTCGACGTGGAAGTCGCCGTCCTGGTGAAGCTAGCGGTGAAGGTGGACGTCGCCGTCCCGGTGTTAGTGGGAGGGGGCGTATTTGTCGCCGTGGAACTACTGGTGGGTGTATTCGTCACCGTAGCGCTGTTGGTGGCCGAATTCGTCGCCGTGGCCGTCGACGTAGCCGTATAGGTCGGCGTCAACGTCGGCGTATTGGTGAAGGTCGAGGTGCTCGTAGGCGTAAAACTTGCCGTCGGAGTGGAGCTCGAAGTTGGCGTGAAAGTAGCCGTGGTGGTGGAAGTCGACGTGGAGGTATTGGTCCTCGTGAAGGTCAACGTTGGCGGCACCGGGGTGTTGGTCAAGGTGGGGGTCACGGTGACCGGTTGCGGCACCACTTGAAGGGCGTCCACCTTGGCGTTCTGGTCCGGACTGGATGAGGTTGCCGCGAAGTTCACCACGATCTGACCGCTGGCGTTGGGCGAGATGTTGTTGAAGACCTTGTCGTCGGCGATGTTCATGCCGCCCGCGTCCGCGAAGATCTCGAAATTCGTCAGCACCTGGGTGCCGTTGATGGAGATATTCATGACCCTTTGGCCCGCCGCGGCGTCGAAGATCTCGGCGAACTTCAGCGTCACCTGGTAACTGCCCGCGGGGACATTGAAAGCGTAACTGAAGCCCGTGCCGCCCCAGCGCTCGTTCTGATAAAGGGCTTGGTCGGTCGTGCAAGGCAAGGCCTTGGTGATGGCGTTGGTGTTGCCGTTGGTGGAGCCCCCGGTGAAGCTGGAATCGGCCGCCCAGACCTTGCCCTGGCAATCGGTGTAGGAAGTGCTCCTGCCCGAAGCCACGCGCCAGCTGGTGACCGGTGTATTGGTCGAAGTGAAGGTAAAGGTAGCCGTGGGCGGGGCCGGCGTATTGGTCGGGGTCCGGGTGGCCGTGGCGGTTGGTGTGGAGGTGATGGTGGGGCTATTGGTTGAAGTGAAGCTAGCCGTAGCCGTTGGTGTGGACGTCTTGGTGGCCGTGTTGCTAGGTGTTGAGGTGATGGTAGAGGTGAAGGAAGCCGTGAAAGTCGACGTTGGCGTCCTGGTGGGCGTTGAAGTGAAGGTGGAGGTCGACGTCGAGGTGTTGGTCGGACTATTGGTCCGAGTGGCCGTATTGGTAGGCGTACTGGTCCTCGTCGGCGTGGCCGTAAAGCTATTGGTGGGTGTGGAGGTCTTGGTCGGTGTATTGGTCGGCGTGGTGGCCTGGGGGATGACCTGCAGGGCGTCGACCTTGACGTTGGCGTCGGACCCGCCGGTGCCGGTGGAGAATGTGACGGTGATCTTGCCGCCCGAGGGGGCGATGTTGTTGAAGACCTTGTCATCAGCGATGTTGGCCCCGCCCGCGTCGGCGAAGATGTCGAAATTGGTCAGGACCTGGGTGCCGTTAATGGCCACGTTCATGATGCGCTGGCCCGCCGCTGTGTCGAAGATCTCGGCGAACTTCAAGGTCACTTGATAGGAACCCGCAGGGACATTAAAGGCGTAGGTGAAGGCCGGGCTGCCGTTGCCCCAGCGCTCGTTCTGATAGAGGGCTTGGTCGCTGGAAGCGGGCAAGGCGTTGGTGATGGTGTTGGTATTGCCGTTGGTGCCGCCGCCGGTGAAATTCTCATCCGCGGCCCAGACATGGCCCTGACTGTCGGTAAAGGAGGATCCGCGGCCCGCGGCCACGCGCCAGGTGGAAGCCACGACCGGCGTGGGGGTGTTGGTCGGCGTCGCGGTGGGGGCGCCGACGGCCTGGGAAAGATCGTTGATCATGGATTGGCCGGTGGGCGAGCCCCAGCCGGTCACGAGGTCGAATCCGGAGACGGCCGAAAAACCGCCGTTGTTGCCGCTGGTGATGTCATGGAAGTCGGTATGGTAATTGGAGCCTTTGCCGATGTTGTAGAAGGCCGGGTTGGGGAAGCCCAGGGTGGGTTTGCCCGCGGCCACGGCCTGCTGGTTGACCAGGGCGATGAAGCCGGCCCAGGTCGGGGCCGCCACGCTGGTGCCGCCCACGTTGATGACATTCGCGCTATTGTCCGCGTAAAGCAGGCAGCCGCTGGCGACCGCCGCCACGTCGGGAGCGTTACGGAAGGAAGTGGAACCTCCGTTGGAGGACATGCTGATGCCCGTCTGGTAGCTGGGAATGGCCAAATTGGTCAGGACGCCGCCGGTGGAGCCGCTCCAGGCGGATTCCGAATTATAGGAACCGCCGGTACCGTTGAGGCTGAGGTTCGTCCCGCCCACCAAAACCTGCATGGGGTCGTCCTCGTTGCCGCCCGGGTCGGAGGAGAAAGAGCCGCTGTCGCCCGAGGCGTTGAAATAGGATTGGCCCTGGGCCGCATATTGCTGCTCGATCTGGAGCTCGGTGGAATTGGCCGGTCCCCATCCCCAAGAGGAGCTGATCTGTTTGCAGGTATTGTCGGTGGCGATACGGTTGAGGACGTTGTTGATATTGGGACCCATGTAACAGATCTCGACCGAACTGGGAGCCATGGCCATGGCTTGGTCGATATCCAGGGAAACCTCCCCATTGCCCCCGCCGGGGGTAGTGGAAGAGCTCCAACCATCCAAATAGACATTCTGGACCGTGTTCGACAAACCGGCCTGGTTCTTATAACGGGTCACGTCACCGGGGTAATAGGTGTCCAATTCGAAGAGGGCCACCGATTGGCCGCTTCCGTTCAAGGCAACCTCGGGCGCGTAAGCGTTACGGAAGTCGTTACCCATCAAGAGACCTGAGGGGCCGGAGCCCGCGTGGGCGACGACGGTGGCCAGGGGCTTTACCTTGCTCTGGGGCGCCAATGGCGAGATGACCATGTTGGTGTGCGGCAAAATGAAATTATCGAGACCTTGGATGTGCAACACGGGAGTGTCCAGGTCCAGGGAAGGCTCGTCATCGGGCCCGTAAAAGATGCTGCCGTCGGGCCGGTTGTATTTGTGGAGATTCACGTGAAAGGCTTGTTGAACTTGTCCGGCGGTCGCACTCACGCCCACTACCATGCGGTTGGAAAAGGTGGAGGTGACCTTCATGCCGTGTTGTTCGGCGTAAAGGAGGATGGAAGCGTAATCAGCCTCGCTCGGGCCGAAGCGGGAAGTGAATTCGCCGGTCGTTAAGTAATGGCGGTAGAGGGAGCTTTGGGGGTCATAGATAGCTTGGAGCAGGGACTTGAGTTCGGCTTGGTTGCGCAGGGGTAGTCCGATGGACAGTTGAAAGGTTTGGGCGGAACCGATCTCGCCCGCCAACGGGGCCTGGGCCATGGCGGCGGAACGGTGACCATGCAATCGCTGCTTTCCGGCCGCTTGCAATTGGGCGGCAAAGAGAAAGAATGAAAACGCTATCACCAGTGAACGTAGCGATCCCCGATAAATGTTCCTGACTTGCATGTGTCCCCCTTCAAGGAGAAATGTTGTTAGGCCTTATAGATTTTCGGCCGAAGCCGGTAGGCCCTGATAAGTTTTCTAAAATAGTTTTTGGTCCCGAAAACGCTTTCAGGCGTCCGGAAAAAAATCCCGCGGAAAAATTTTTTCCACGGGAGGATGAACAGGTCGTTGGCGACAGGCATCACGATAGTCGAAAATTTTTTGAGGGTGGTAGCCTATTCCGACTTGAATGGTGAAAATGTTTTCCCTGAGCTTTGGTGGATGTATCCAAAACCTGATAACGTTTTTTGAATGAGGTGAGTGAAGGGACATTTTGAGCTGATTTTATTGATGAATGCGGAAGAAAGGGCCGCCTTCAATATCCACGCGATGCGTCTATACTATCCCCGCAGAGATAGGACGAAAGGTAACAGGAGGCTGTTGGTGGTTTCAGAACATGAAATAACCGCTACTTTGAACGGTTTGATCGAGGATTTCGTCGATCGGGTTTCCTTCTTTAAGGCCTGGAAGAAGGGTGATATAAACCTTCCGATGTCCCGCAAATTCCTGGAAAGCTTCGATTATCTGGTGAAAAGTTTCCCCGTCCTCATCGCCGCCGGGGCAGCCAAGGCCGAGGATGAGGCCACGCGCGCCACCCTGGCGACCAATCTGTACCAGGAATGCGGAGAGGGAGACCTTTCCCGCACCCACCACGCCATTTATAGGAAATTCCTTGTGACCGCCGGTATCGATGTTTCCAAACTGCCGTCCCTGTCCTTTACGGAGGATTGGAAGGGCGAACTGTCTTTCTATATAGCAACCGCCAACCCAGCCTCGGCCTTGGGGGCACTGGCCGCCGGAGAGTTCCTGGCCCAACCGGCCCTGAGCCGCATCTTCTCGGTCCTCAAGCCCCTTTATCCTCGAGCGGACGACGAATATTTCACCAAGCACCTGGTCCTGGAAACGGAGCACGTGAAGGAGATCACGGTCATCCTGGAACCCCTGGCCCAAAGGGGCCAATGGGAAGCGGTCTTGGCGGGGTTCGAACGGGGCTTGTCGGTTTGGGAGACCTACTTCGACCAATTGACGGTATATTTAGAGGCCGATTCAGCACTTAAGAATTAAAGGGCTCGAACATGATCCAAACATCCGCCATCTTCACCCACCTTCGCCGGGTGCTCCAGCAGGCTTATTTCCTGCAATTCCTGAGTTCGAAGGAATTGGACCAATTGGTCATCAATCTTCGGGCCGCCAGGGTCTTCAAGGGTTACGAGATCATTCGGCAAGGGGACCCGGGAGACACCTTTTATCTCATCGCCACTGGCAGGGTCTCGGTTTGGGTGAACAAAGGGAACGAGCGGGTGAAGGTAGCCGAGCTTCGGGCCGATGATTATTTCGGCGAGATGGCCCTTATCTCCAACGCGCCCCGCAACGCCACGGTCGTCGCGGAAGGGCTCACCGAACTTTTCGTCCTGGAAAAGTCGAATTTCGAGAAGATCCTCTTAAAAAATCCCGCCATCGCCGATAAGCTCAAAAAAGCATATGCGGCCCGCGCGGAGAAGAACCGCTGATCGGTCAAAGTAATGACCGGCCAAAAGCTGAATAAAAAGCGCTGAATTTGACCGTTAATTCGTTAACAAGTTCTTTCGTTAACCTTCATAATTCCTATCACTAAGACCATTCTCCAAACCCTTGTTTGCCGAATGTTTTAAGTTTTAACGGAGGCCAGGCAATGAAACTTCATTCTTCCGAAAACCTCCTTGCGGTGACCTATCGGCGGTTTTGGCCCGCAACTTTTCTCGTCGCCTTGATCGGGATTGTTTCGAGCCCGGTTCCCTTGTGGGCCGAATGGTTCGTTAATGTTTGTCCCGGAGGCCAGAAATACGCGGGGTTGCCAGCTCGTCAGGGCCCTTTTGAAACGCAGTCAAAGGCTCAGTCTTTCGCGGATGAGGAGAATAGAACAAATGGCGGTTGCTTCACGGTCTCCGGTTCGGATGGTGCCGCTTCCAGTAGTACCGGGAGTGATGCCTCAAGCGGACTTAGTCCCCTCAATCAGTCGGCTTATTCGTTGGGGGAAGCCCTGGGGAACCAGATCCGCGCCGATGACGCGGCGGCCAAAGCCAAGGCCGATGAACTGGAAAGGGAACGGGTCGAGAAGGAACGTCAAGAGGCTGAAGAACGCCGGCTCAAATACGAGGCTTCCAAAACCGAATTATTGAACAATCTTAAGGACTCGGCATCGGATTCAGGAGAGGGTTTAAGGGAAGTGGGTTCTTCGGGGGATAATTCGGGGTTAAGGGAGGTTGGAAGCGGCGAAAGTTTCATGCAAGGGCCCGCACCCAAAAGATCCAAAGTGAAGCATGTGGCTCATTACAAATATCTCGCGACTCCTACACCCGCCCCCGCCCGCAAGCCAGCCCCAAAACCCAAGCCCGATCCCACGCCGCAAGAGGAAGTGGCGGGTGTCCAGCACGCGGATATGCTGAAGGATGGGGTCCAACTGACAGGAAAGCCTGAGAACGAATTAAAGGACCAGATATGGGTCGAGAATACCAATGAGAACCCGGTGGACGTCCATGTTTGGATGGCAGGCGAGTCCAAAAACAGCGCTCATAGCTTGAGGAACAACATTCATTTGGAACCCGGCGAGAGCGTTCAGGTGGGTTGGGCCGCCAATACGACCAATGAAGACCCTTGGAACTATCAACTTGGGATGAATGTCACACAGAAGTAATCCATTTTCAGAAGGGGTCACGATGAACCGTTTTCAAACTTTTATAGGTTTAGGGATTTTGATCTTCCTTTTTAGTTTCATATCCAATCCCTCAGTTCATGCCGAAAGCGCCTCGCTCAAGCAGCTCATCGCCCAACTGCCGAATGACCCGGACAACGAGATCGCCATCCGCGAAAAGATCATTCGGTTGGTCCTAGCGATGCCCCGTAAACCCGAACTTCCCGCGGGGGTGGATGAAGCCATGGGGAAGGCGAAGTTCATCATGAGCAACGGCAAATCCACGGAAGATTTCGCCAAGGCGGCGGAAGCTTATCGGGAAGCGTCCCTTTTGGCCCCGTGGGAAGCGGACATCTACTACAACCTGGGTTTCATGCGGGAAAAAGCGGGGGAATATCAACGCGCCCTCATCAATTACAGTTTGTATCTCATGGCTAGGCCGAACGCCAAGGACAAGAAACAAATACGGGAAAAGATCGGGGCCATGGAGTACGCGGCCCACATCACATTCAAGGAAATGGAGTCACCCGGCAAAGGCACGATGGTTTTGATCAAGGTGGGTAAATTCTTGATGGGTTCGCCGGACAATGTGGGCGAGGGTGATGAACATCCCCGGCACGAGGTTTATTTGAAAGCCTATTACATCGACAAGTACCTGGTGACGAACGACCAGTACGCCAAGTTCTGCGAGGCGACCCATCGGCAAAAACCCAGGACTTTGGAATCAGGAGAAGGTGAGGGAGCTTCCAAGATCAATAATCATGGCCAAGAACCGGTGGTTTATGTTTCCTGGAATGATGCTTCCGCTTACGCCAAGTGGGCGGGGAAGCGGCTGCCTACCGAAGCGGAATGGGAGAAGGCGGCCCGCGGCGGCACCGATACCAAATGGTTTTTCGGGGATGAGGATAGCCAGAAAAAAGAATATGGTTGGTTCGAACCTATGAAAAATTTCGGGGACACGATGTTCCCCAGTTTCAAAGTGGTGTCCTATCCGGTCGGAATGAAGAAGCCTAATCCCTACGGTTTATATGATATGGGTGGTCTTGTGTCGGAATGGTGCTCGGATTGGTATGACAGCAAGTATTACAAGAATAGTCCGGATAAGGATCCCCAGGGTCCAGATAAAGGTCATGAAAAAGTCCTGCGCGGTGGTTGTGATTCCCCCACGGACGTTCGTTCAGCGAACCGGTTTTGGCGCAAGGGCCCAAATGACACGGATCCGCTCATCGGGTTTCGCTGTGTCAAAGATGTTAAATCGAGTGGATCGAAATAACTTTATTCGAAGACGGGCAGGGGCTTGAGACGGCGGCAGCCCAGCTTTACGATCTCGGTAACATGCAACTGCATCATATGGCCGAGGTAATTTTCCTGGGCGGCGGCCAAACGGCGGCGCTGCTCGAAAGTCCCCGATTCCCGCAGTATCAGGTCCCTTCCGTTGGCGATGTGGGGCGGCTCGTCCCGTTCGATGTCGTCGATGGCGTCCATCAATTCCTTATCGAACAATTTCTTGAAGATGCTGGTTTCCAAGTCGGTCATGGACGAGAGGATGATCTCGCCCGCGTACTGGTTGGCGGCAGCGATCTCGCCCGGTGTTTGCGCCTCGGTCTGGATGCGCTTCATTTCTACTAGGATGGGGGGCAGTTCGAATTCAGCGATGCGGGGTTCGGCCCCATAACGGCGAAGCTGGGCGGCGAAGACGTCGTAATGACGCATCTCATCTTGTATCTGCCGGGCCAGGCGGAGTTTGAGGATCGTTTCGCTCTCGGGCAGTAGGGTGATCTCACGGGCCTGGGCTACCGTTCCAAAATACCACTCACTCCAGGCCCGGCGGCGCATGTAGAGGATGAGGTTCTCGCGGTAAGTCGCCTCAGGCAACTCGATGAACTCGTATCCCCGCCAGTCATAAAGGTCGTCGCCGATCGCTTTGCCCCGTTCATAAAGCAGGGCCACGAAATCGTTGGGCTTGCCCGCCATGAGCCGCTTCTCGTCCCACTTGGAATAAGCCGGGGTCTTCAGGACGGCGGTGATATCGAACTCTTGAGTTTCGGTCTTATTCATTAATGATTTCCAGTTTAGCTGTCATCGCGAGGAGTGCCCCGCGAATAGCGGGGCGGTTACGACGTGGCGACCTCAGTTTAAATAAGCCTTTTTCCAAGGAAATTATTTTGGAACTGGGGTTGCTTCGTCATTAACGTCCGCCTAATCGGCGGCCATTCCTCGCAATGACAGCAAAAAAATTAAAACTTAAAAAACACCTTCCTCTATGTTAACCCCATACCATATCTCTAATCCAACCACACCGGTGGATTCCATCTCGCCGTTCATGTGGTCGGAGGTCATGAATTGAGGGGCTTTGGACACGTCGGAAGCCTCGTGCACCACGATAGCCACCGCCGGTTTGCCCGGCAGGTAATGGATGCTGTAATCGCTGTTCTTGTACTTGCGCCCTTCGTGGTTGTGGTTCTGCGCTTTGAAGCATTTGAGCCAGAAGGGGTAATCCCGTACCTCGTTGCGGGCGATGACGATGCCGCCGCCTTGCTCCGGAAGGTCCCGGTAGGTCCGGCCCACTTCATCCAAACCCCACCAGACCTGGGGAATGCGCCCGCCGGCCTTGTCCATGTCCGAATGAAATTCAGGGGATTGGACGAAGCTCAGGCCTTTTTCCAGGTCGGTGCATTTCAGGCAGAAGATATAAGTGTTCTTTTCCTTCAGGTCCCGGTGGAAGCTGTAGCCCGTAATGCCGTGGGCCTTCAAGGCCGCGGCTTGATTGAGGAAGGCCATCAGATAGTCCACCCGTTTCTCAGCCTTCTGGCGTATGAAGATATTGCCGGGACCGTTCAGGGAAGCGGCGAAAACCGAACAGTTAAAAAGGAGAAAAGTGGAAAGGGTGAAAAGCTTCAATAGGGACTTATGCATGTTCGTTCCTTTCAACGACTGAATACTGGCTTCCACGCTGCCTCGCGCTTCTTTGCCTCGTCCATCTGCTTGCCGGTCATGTGTTTTTCTAGCCACTCAATGTCCCCATGGAGTTCTTCCACTTGATCGTTGGTCAGCGATTCATGACGAAGAGCCAGGGAGAACCATTTGTGGGACTCGACATAATCCTTAGCAGTGCCTTCACCTAAAGAATATAGAACCCCCAGATTGACCTGAGAATCCGGGTCGTCCTGGTCGGCGGCTTTCTTGAAGTACTCCAAGGCCTTCGCGTAATCCTTCTTCACGCCTAATCCCTGCCCGTAGACGAGTCCCACATTGCCTTGGGCCGAGGCCAGGCCTTGGTCGACGGCTTTTAGGAACCATTTCAAGGCTTCTTGATCGTCCTCTTTGACACCCAGTCCCTTGAAGTACAAGAAGCCCAAATTGTTCTGACCTTCGGGATTGCCCTTGCGCGCGGACTTTTGGAACCACTTCAAGGCTTCGGGATAACTCTTGGAGACGCCCACTCCTTTTTCATAGAGAAGACCCAAGCTGTTCTGGGCTTTGGCGTCGCCCTTTTGAGCGGCCCGGTAGCAGTCCTTGAAATATTGGACGCTGTCGCCGCTCCGGAGTGTCGGTTGGGATTCGTCGGTGAATTCGGCGGCTTTAAGGGTCGGAATAAAAGCCAAGGAGAAGATAAAGAAAAAAGCTGGAAGTTTATTCATGGGAGGCCACCTTTGCGGCAGGAGGGCTACTTTTTCTTTTTTGAGAGCTTTTTGTAATAGGCTCCCATACGCTTCCAGCATTCGCGGGTACGCTCGCTGGCGAGAAGGGAATAGGATTCGCAGGCCATATATCCCCAGGCCGCGATGTTCTTGACGCCGGCCTTTTCCCACATTTCCAGGGCTTGGGTGATGTCCTTCTCGTGCGCTTTGGCCAGACCGAAAAGCTGGATCCAGCCCTGAGCTTCCTTCTTGTGACGCTTGGCGATGTCGGCAATGCGACCGGCAAACTTGTCCACGAAACCTTCCAGGGGCACGCGAGGGCCGGTGGCGAAGGGGCGCTGTTTCCAATAGGGGTCGGTGGCCAATATCTCCACACCGGGCAATTTGGCCAGGTTCTCCCACATGGGATTGGGCCAGCGGTCGTCATTGGGAAGCAAGCAGATGGCGTTCCTCAGTTTGGGGTTCACCTTCTTGGTGGTGCTAGTGGCGAAGGCGAGGAACTCGACCAGGGTTTCGTCACGGAATACTTCGATCTCGTCGGTCCAGACCGTGGGATAGGTTTTGCCGAACCTCTTTTGGAAATCAACCTGGCAGACGCTACAGCGACAGGCGAACTCGTCCTTCTTCGTGACCCGCTCGTTCCATTCGGCGATCCAGAGATGCGGCTCGTCCCAAAAAAGAACGTCCCCCCCGGCGTAATTACAGGCTTCGATCCAGCTCTTGATATAGTCGCGGAATTTCGGGTGCCGCAGGCAGGCGTTGCCCACGACCTCGCCGGTGGAGAGCACCTGCAAGGCGTCGGGGTGCATCATGACGAAACGGGAATAGCATTCCCCCCCGAAAACCCCGCCGATGGCCCAGGGGCTGTAATAGACCTCCAGACCCAGCTTGTGGGTCATGGCGGTGATGCGTTTCATGTTGTCCAGGTTGTAGTAAAGGTCCAGTTCGTCGAAGGTGTGCAGGACGAAAGTGCATTTCTGCTTTTTGATCTCTTTGAGGTCCTTCAAAGCGTGGGGAAGGATGCGGGTGGAGAAGTAACTGGTGCCGAGCTTGTAAGCCATGAGGACCTTGCCTTTGGAAGTGTTGGGCAACGGGTGTCATCCTAACCCGTCATGAAAGAATAAAAAAGCAGGCATTTATCCGCCTACGCAGCGAATTTGGGGTTTTTGAGTGGAAGGGAAAATGCGATTTCTGCTTCGGTGGACGTCGCCAAGTAAAGGTGCGGATAATCCCCCGAAGCCTTGGCGCAGGGGGATAAAGGGAAACAAGGAGCCATTTTTAAGGCTCCAGTAGGGAAAATGTCGATTAAAGGTTCCCAAAAGGCGGCCGTTAGGAGCGTCGAGGAAGAAAACCATGAACGACATCACGAGCAATCTCAGCTTTCCAGCTTTCTCTGGCAATTCCCGGGACAAGGTCCCGTCGGATAACTATGACTCGAATTTGAAGATCTTCGAGGAAATGGTGGATCACATCGTGGCGAAACGATTGAAGGATTCGAAAGCCGAAGCTCAGGCCGCCCTCGAGAAGGCCAAGTTGGAAGCGGAACGCCAAGCGAAGATCGCTTTTCTCAGGGGAGCGGTCCTTCAAGCGGAAGCGGCCCTCGCGGGGGTGAGTTCTCCCCCCGCGAGCCGGTCCATCGATCCTTTAGGCGCCCCCACTCCCGCGCCCGCGGATGACCGCGCCTTCAAGGAATCCCAAGTCCTTTATTGGAAAGCCAAGCTCACCGAAGTGGGCGTTCCTGACGGCATGGGTGGACTGGTTTAAAAAAGTCGTCATTCTGAGGCGTTCTTTGCCGAAGAATCTCTGTTTAAGAAAACAAAGATCCTTCGCTTCACTCAGGATGACAGCGTAGTTCTTAGTGTTTGTCTTTTCCCCAGATCTTATCCAAATACTCGTCCCGGCCTGACAGGGAATGGTAGAGCCCATAATGGGTCGGGTTCTTCTGGTAGTAGTCCTGGTGATATTCCTCCGCCGCGAAGAAATTCACGTACTTCTTGATAGGCACCACGATGGGTTTGTCGTAGCGGCCCGACTTGTCCAGGTCCTTCCGTGACTTTTCGGCGATCTTCTTTTGGGGATCATTGTGGTAAAAAATGGCCGCGCGGTAATGGGGCCCCCGGTCCACGAACTGGCCGTTAGGATCGGTGGGGTTGATCTGCTTCCAGAAAACATCCACCAGTTTGGCATAGGTGATTTTGGAGGAGTCATAACTGATCTGGACGCCCTCCGTATAACCCTTGTCCCCGTAGTCCTCATAGGTGGGGCTGGGTCCGGTCCCGTCCGTATATCCCGCCGTGACCTTCAAAACCCCTTTCAATTTCTCGAAGGGAGGGGTCATGCACCAAAAGCATCCGCCCGCGAAAGTGGCGGTCTCGATCTTGGGGCGGCCCTGGGCCCAGACAGAACCCAGTACCAACATGGATAGGGATAGGAGAAGAAGGGATTTGTGGATGAGATTATTCATGGCGAACTCCTTAGTTTAGCTTCGAATAGATATACGAACCCGCTGTTGGTTTGTTACATGGCCCCAAATAAAAAAGCCCGGGTTTTGCCCGGGCTTTTTAAATGGTTGGCGATTTTGGCTCAGAAGAAGGTCAAGCCTAACCCAACGTCGAAGCCCGTGTAATCCAGGGTGGCGAAATTCTCACCCCCGCCAATGTTCCCCACGTTATCCAAGTGGACCGAGCCGTCCGAGAATTTCATCAAGCCCATCGTGGCTTGGTCGCCGTTGTTATTGGTGACCGTGCCCTTTAATTCCGTGATACGGGCATATCGGCCACGGGCGAAGAGCTCCAGTCCCAAATGGTCGCTGATAGCGAATTCCCGGCCGACCCCCAGTTGGAAACCAACAGTCCCGCCATAGACGTCTCCGATGAGATCGTCGGTGGCGGGACCGCCACTGAGGATATCGTAACTATAATTATCCTCCCCATGGACCATGCTGGCGTAATAGCCAACGCCCCCGGTGATGAAGAAGCGTCCGCCCTTATCGGGTAGGAAAAAGTAATAATCCAAGGTGATGGGCAATAAATAAGGCTGGAAGTTTTCATCCTCGAAGTCGCCTCCGTTATGGAGGTTCAAGTTGGACGTATAGGCGGTGGTTTGGACATAGCGGACGCCCAACGCGATGCCGTTATTGGGGTCCAAGAGAAAACCTAATTCGGCGCCGGCCATGATGCCGCTGTTGTCGGCCTTGGCCAATCCAGTCGCGACCCCGTCCGCCGCGATCTGGCCGTTGATGGTAGTGGCGCTGCTGAAAAGATCGCCCAGTGCGGCGTAATTGTAGCCGAGCTCGAACTTGGTCCAGATCCTAGCGTGGTCCATGAGGGGAAGGCCGTCCGCATAGGGGGTTGGTCTGGGCCGGATCCGCTGCTGCACCACAACCGTATTGGTTTGTCCCCCCTGGTCATAGGCCGGTTGGTTGGTGGAAGCGACAGGCGCACCGTTGGGATTGCCTCCTAGGTTGGTGATGGCATCGCGCACGGTCTGGTTATTGGGGTTCCCTTGAAGGCTATGTTGGTAAGCGTCGATGGCGTTCTGATTTTGGTTCGTCTGGGCGTAGGCGTTACCCAGGTCCTCATAAGCTTGCCAGTTGCTGGAGTCGGCTTGAACGGCACTTTGGAAATAATCGATGGATTTGGCGTAAAGCCCCTTATTGAAAAGGGCCAGGCCTTGGTCCTCATAGTCCTTGGAAACGGATGTCGCCGCGCCGCTAAGGGCGGGGACGAAAAGGGTCGTCAGCAAAAGGAAGGCTAAATATTTTCTCATGACGCAGGCTCCTTGTAATTTGGTAGGCACTAGTTTTGACGACCGAGAGTCAAAAAACGTTACGTCCAACGCGGAAAACCCCATTAATAAGACTTATTTAGGCTTCGGTTCGGAGTTGATGACCAATAACCGGGGCTCTGTGTATTCTTCCATGGCGTATTTAACCCCCTCACGGCCGAAGCCCGAATCCTTGACCCCGCCGTAAGGCATGGCATCCGCCCTCCAAGTGGGGACCTCGTTAATTAGTATGGCTCCCATCTCCAGGGTTTCAAAGGCCAGTTGAATTTTATTTTGGTCATTGGTGAAAACCCCCGCCTGAAGGCCATAGGGGCCGTCATTTATCATTTCGAGAGCTTTCGCGAAATCCGAATAATGTTCCAGGGTCACCACCGGCCCGAAGACTTCCTCGCACGATATTTTCATGTCGGGTTTGACACCGGTCAGTAGGGTTGGCTCATAGAAGGAACCGTTACGTTTGCCGCCGCAAAGGACCTTGGCCCCGCCGACCACCGCCTCGTTCACCCAGCTTTCCACCCGCTTGGCGGCTTCCTCTGAGATCATGGGTCCCACTTCCGTTTCCGGTTTCGAAGGGTCTCCCGAGACCAGGGATCTTGTTCGGGCAACGAGGGCATCGGTGAAGGTTTGGAATATTTTTTGGTGGGCGAAAACCCGCTGGACCGAGATGCAGGTCTGGCCCGCGTAACCGAATCCCCCGGCCGCGACCCGTTTGACCGCCAAGTCCAAGAGCGCGTCGGGTTCCAATATCACCGCGGCATTGCCGCCCAATTCCAGTACCACCTTTTTCTTCGGGGCCAACGCTTTCAACTTCCAGCCCACCGCCGCGCTCCCTGTAAAAGAAAAGACCTTGATACGGGGGTCGGCTACCAATTTTTCAGTGTCGGCGTTCTCGGCGGGGAAGACCGCGAAACGGACGGGGCCCAGGCCGGATTCCAAAAGCACGTGGGCCAAAAGAAGAGCGGTCAGCGGGGTCTTGGGCGAAGGCTTCAGGATAAAGGGACAACCGCAGGCGATGGCGGGGGCTACCTTGTGGGCCACGAGGTTCAGCGGGAAGTTGAAGGGCGTCACCGCGAAAAGAGGGCCAGAGGGAAAACGGCGAAGGGTACCCTGACGGGGTTCGGTTCCGGGGGCGGAGTCCAGGGAAAGGGATTCCCCCTCGGCTTTGCGGGCTTCCGCTGCGGCCAGTTCGAAAACAGCCGCGGCTCTTTTGACTTCCCGCAAGGCGTCGGTCACGGGCTTGCCCGCTTCCTTGACGATGAGTTTGGCGAAGTCCTGAGCCCGCTCGGTAAGCTTTCGGGCCACGGCCGCGCAAACTTCCGCGCGTTGGGAAGCGGGGATCAAGGGAACCCTTTTGAATGAGGCTGAAAGTTGGACGAGGGCCCGTTCGATATGAGCGGGTTCGGCTAAGAAGGTTTGGCCAAAGACCTGGCCCGTAAGGGGGTCCACGACGGGAAGGGGTTTTGAGGTTTCGACCCATTCTCCAGCGATGAATATCTTTTGGGAAGAGAGAGCCATGATCACCTCAAGAGAGGCCGTGAAACTATGATGAATTAGATAGATGAGATAATAGAAGCGAGTCTTTAACGACTTTTTATGCCGTTATCTATTTCATCTCGTTCATCATAGTTCCAACGGGTTAGGTTTTATCGTGGTTAAGATTGGGGAGGAGCTAGAACTTCTTTGAAATCTTGCAGGATGGCGGTTTTGACCACGGGGATCAGATCCTCATGGGGCCGATTCTGGTAATCCATATAATCGTCGAACTCGCCCACGACCACGCCCTCGGCCACGGTGAATTGGATGCCCTTTTTCTCGGGGGCCGGGAATTCCGTGTACTCGTACGGGGTGGCGTCATTAGGGTTGGCGAATGAGCTTCTCATAAGGGCATTTTAGCCCAGCCAAAATGAATTGGGAACCTTTAAAAACGAAAGGCATTTGAACCACAAAGACACAAAGGGCACCAAGAACAGCGAAAGGCACTTGTTTTTAAAACCTAGGACAATCCTTTTTTGCCTTTCTTAGTACCCTTTGTGTCGTTCCCTTTGGGAGCACCAGAACCCTGATTTACCCAAAGGGTTGGTTCAATGGGGTTACTAGAAACTCCTATACCTAAAGCCTTAAAATAGGACGGGCGTCATAGAGGGACGGACTCTTCCGCCCTAGCCTGGAAGTGTTGGAAGACTATCTAACCGACTATTTCACTTGAAAGGCCAACCATGAGCGTCTCCGATACGGCAAAACACCTGACCGAGAAGGAAAAAGAATCCCTGGATGTGGCCGAGGGGGCACGGGAAACCGAATGGACCCAGCCTTCTTTCGTGGCCGAACTTTTCATGGGCCGCTTCCGCACCGACCTGATCTCCCCCTATCCCCTCCAGTCGCCTGAGGACAAGGCCATTGGGGACGAGTTCATGGGCCGCCTGGAGTCCTTCCTCAAAGATAATCTGGACCCGGATGAGGTAGACAAGACCGGGGACCTTCCTAAAAAGGTCATCGACGGATTGGCCAAGCTAGGCTGTTGGGGTATGAAGATCCCCAAGGAATACGGCGGCTTGGGACTTTCCCAGATCAACTACAACCGCGCCGTGGCTTTAGTGGCTTCCTATTGCGGTTCCACGGCCGTGTGGCTTTCGGCCCATCAGTCCATCGGCGTTCCCCAACCCCTGAAACTTTTCGGCAATGAAGCCCAGAAGAAGAAATATTTCCCCATGTTCGCCAAGGGAGCCATCTCGGCCTTCGCCCTGACCGAACCCGGGGTGGGGTCCGACCCCGCCCAGATGACCACCACCGCCGAACCCTCGAGCGACGGCAAGACCTGGACCATCAACGGCACCAAGCTTTGGTGCACTAACGGCCTAGTGGCCGACGTCATATGCGTCATGGCTCGCACGCCTTCCAAGATGGTGAACGGCAAGGAAAAGAAACAGATCACTGCCTTCATCGTGGAAAAGGGGACCAAGGGCATCGAGTATGTCAGCCGTTGTGACTTCATGGGCATCCGCGCCATCCAGAACGGCGTCATCAAGTTCAACAATGTGAAGGTCCCTTCTGAGAACATCCTTTGGGGCGAGGGGTTGGGGTTGAAGCTGGCCCTTATTACCTTGAACACCGGGCGTCTCACCCTGCCCGCGGCCTCCGCCGGCATGAGCAAGCAGGCCCTGCAGATCTCCAAAGTTTGGGGAAAAGAGCGGGTCCAATGGGGCCAGCCCATCGGCAAACACGAACCGGGCGCGGTGAAGATCGCCAATATGGCGGGTTCCACCTTTGCTCAGGAAGCGGCCACCTATTACACCTCCGCCTTGGTCGATCGGGGTGGCGCGGACATCCGGTTGGAAGCGGCGATGGCCAAGCTCTTTTGTAGTGTGGCTTCTTGGCGCATTGTGGATGACCTGATGCAATTGCGCGGCGGTCGTGGTTACGAAACCGCCCAGTCCCTACGTACCCGCGGGGAGAAGGGTTACGCGGTGGAACGCATGATGCGCGATTCGCGCATCAACCGAATCATCGAGGGGACGGACGAGATCCAACATCTTTTCATCGCAAGGGAAGCTCTGGACAAACATATGAGGCTGGCCGGTGACTTGCTCAATCCCAAGGCCCCGATGAGCCGCAAGATGAACGCTTTGGTGAAATGCGCCCTTTTTTATCCTTTCTGGTACCTGCGGATGTGGCTGCCCACGGGTTGCTGGCCCCGATTCGCCGGATACGGTTCCCTCGGTAAGCACATGCGCTTCGTGGAAAGGTCCTCCCGCAAGTTGGCACGCACCTTGTTCCACCAGATGGTCAAGTTCGGCCCCAAACTGGAGCGCCGCCAGATGATCCTGGCCCGATTGGTCGAGGTGGGCACGGAACTGTTCGCCATGGCCACTTCCTGTACCAAGGCCATCGAGTTGGAAAAGCAGGATCCGAGTGAAAAGGGACCCCGCGAATTGGCGGACCTCTTCTGCCGTCAGGCCAAGATCCGTATCTATAGTTACTTTTGTGGCGTTTGCTGGAACACCGACGTGGCGGATTCTAAAGCGGCCGCCAAGGTCCTGGACCACCAATATGAATGGTTGGAAAAGGGGATCATCGTGGACGACGGGATGGGCTTCAAAGGCTCAAAGAAATAACCCCATTTGAACCACGAAGGCACTAAGGTCACAAAGAACAGCGAAAAGGAAAACTTTTGATTACGTCTTTCTTAGTGCCTTCGTGTCTTTGTGGTTCAAGAGGTTTTTTTTGTTAATACGGCCTGGCCAACCTTCCGATGTTCCCTCTATCGCGGGAGTCTATGTCGAATCCTGGAACAGTACCTATGAGGGATTGGTTCCCGACTATTTCCTCAAGGGAATGACCCCCGAATCCGCCTTGAAGATCTTCACTGAAAGCTTCCAAACCAATACCCATCTCTACGATCTATATGTCGCGGAAACGCCCGAAGGCCGCATCGTGGGCTTTGCGGACTGCGGCCGTGAACGAAGCCATCCCGAAAGCGGGGTAGGGGAGCTTTACGGTATTTATATCCTGAAGGAATTCCAACGGCAAGGTATCGGCGAAAAGCTGTTCGCCGCCGCCAAGGAAAGTTTGGCGGCTAAAGACATCCGTTCCATGGTCGTTTGGGTCCTGGAGAAGAGCCCCTACCGGAAGTTCTATGAAAAGTCCCAAGGAGTTCTGCAACCTGGGGCCAAACAACTGGGCCAGCAAGGTCAACAAGTTCAATTGGTTTCTTACGGTTGGAATGGTCTAAAATCCTCATGAAATAAATTCAATAGGAGAAACTATGTCTCGTGCCACGCCCGAAGGAACGAAGAAATACACCGCCAGGTTCCCAGAATTCCAAAAAGCCGGGCATTACCGGGATTTCATGGGGCTCCAAGTTTCTTCCCTTGGCCTTGGCACCTACTTGGGCAACCAGAACGATGCGGACGATAAGCTCTATATAGAAGCCATCAAGACCGCCCTCGCTTCCGGCATCAATCTTCTGGATTCGGCCATTAATTACCGTTGTATGCGTAGTGAACGCAATATCGGTCAGGCCATCCAAGAATTGGTGAAAGAAGGGAAGCTCGCCCGAGAGGAAGTGGTGGTTTGCACTAAGGGCGGGTTCATCCCCTTCGACGGCCAGCCTCCGGCTAATCCCCAGAAATATTTCCACGATGAGTACATCGGCCCTGGCCTCTGCGCCCAAGACGACATCATCGCGGGTTGTCATTGTATGACACCTTCTTATTTGAGGAACCAAGTGGATCGGTCGCTGAAGAATTTTGGATTGGATCATATCGATCTCTATTACATCCACAATCCCGAGACCCAGTTGGATGAGGTCGAGAAACCCGATTTCTATAAGCGATTGGAGATGGCCTTTAAGGAATTGGAAAAATTGGTGTCAGAAGGGAAGATCGGCTCTTATGGCACGGCCACTTGGAACGGTTACCGTGTACCGATGGAAGCTCCCGAGCATTTGTCCCTGCAGGAAGTCCTCAAGGCCGCCGAGAAGGCCGGGGGGAATGGACACCACTTCAAGGCCGTCCAACTTCCCTTTAACTTGGGCATGGCGGAAGCCTATGGGTTGGCCAACCAGGTATTTGGGTCCCAAACGGTTCCCTTTTTGGAAGCGGCCAAGGCGAATGGCATCGCGGTCTTTACCAGCGCCTCCATCTTGCAGTCCCGGCTTTCCAAGAACCTGCCGCCGGTGGTGGGAGAAACCTTTACGGGGCTCAAGACCGACGCCCAAAGAGCGATCCAGTTCGTGCGCTCTACTCCTGGGGTAACAGTTGCTTTGGTTGGCATGAAGCGCAAGGAACATGTAGCGGAAAACTTGGGAGTTGCCCCGGTGTCTCCAGTTTCCCCGGAAAAGATCAAAGGTTTGTTCGAGTCTGAGTAAGGGAAAAGAAGGTCTTCACTCCGGTTCGCCGAACCGGAATTCCACCAACCGCCGAAGGGCCGATATGGCCTGGGGCGCGTTCTCGCCCTGGACCTCGATCTCCAGCTCCGCGCCTTGGGGTACCGCCAACTCGAGGATGCCAAGTAGGCTCTTGGCATTGACGGCCCGGCCCCCGCACTTGACCAGGATAGGAACCGAAAAGGAACTCGCCAATCGCGCCAATTGGGCCGCCGCGCGCAAATGGATACCGAATTTATTCTGGACCAGTATTTTTTCTGTCATCAAACCCTCCGTCCTCACCTCACGGGGTATAGACGAAGGGGGTTGGAAAATCCTACCGGTCCTTTTTGAAAATTATCCTTTAAGCGAAGCCAGGTCGATGACGAAACGGTAACGCACATCGCTCTTGAGCATACGCTCGTAAGCCTCATTGATCTTGTCCATGGGGATGACTTCCACTTCGGATCCGATGCCCTTTTGTCCGCAGAAATCCAGCATCTCTTGGGTTTCCTTGATGCCGCCGATGAGGGAGCCCGCCAGACGGCGTCTTTTCCCTATCAAATTGAAAGCGTTCACTTGCCCCGGCTTTTCCGGCGCGCCCACTAACACCATGGTGCCGTCCCGTTTCAAAAGACCCAAGTAATTGTCCAGGCTATTGGGGGCCGAGACGGTATTGATGATCAGGTCCAATGTTCCGGCGGCTTTTTCCAAGGCCCCCGCTTCGGAAGCGTTGATGAAATGGGCGGCTCCCAACTTTTTCGCGTCATCCTTTTTCTTGTCGGAAGAGCTCACGACCGTCACTTCGGCACCCATGGCCGACCCCAGCTTGACCGCCATATGGCCCAATCCGCCCAACCCGATGACCCCTACCTTTTGGCCGGGTCCGGCTTTCCAGGTCTTAAGGGGCGAATAAGTGGTGATGCCCGCGCAAAGAAGCGGCGCGGCTTGATGCAGGGGAATATTGTTCGGGATCTTAAGAACGTAATTCTCATCCACGGTGATCTTGGTGGAGTAGCCCCCGTAAGTAGGGGTTTTTCCATCCGCTTCCACTCCTCCGTAGGTCCAGCGGGGGGCACCGGATTCGCAATATTGCTCTAGGCCTTCCTTACAGGAGGCGCAAACCCGGCAGGAATCCACGAAGCATCCCACGCCCACGGTGTCGCCCACTTTGAATTTCTTGACCTCGGTCCCGACCCTTTCCACTTTCCCGGCCAGCTCATGGCCAGGCACCATGGGATAGGCTCCCCAGCCCCATTCGTTGCGGACCTGATGCAGGTCCGAATGACAGACCCCGCAGAATTGAACGTCCATCACGATGTCATGAGGACCGGGTTCGCGACGTTCGAAAGAAAAGGGCTTCAGGGCTTCCTTAGCTTGATGGGCGGCGTAGGCTTTGACTGAGATCATGGATTCCTCCGGGATTTGGGTTCAGAAGGATGAGGATAGGCGGGGTTGGGAGGGAATAACAAGGAGCCGGAAGGATTTA
>CAZLND010000002.1:0-8336 GCA_964560635.1 uncultured bacterium
GGCCCGTGCGTCCCCGATGGATTCCATATAGATGACAATGCTTTTGGTATTGGAGTCGTTGCCGAAATAATCGATAAGGTCGCCCCAACCCACGTCCACCATGGACCCCACGGAAACGAAAGCGCTCAACCCCACCTTCGCGCTCAAGCTCCAGTCGAGGATGGAGGTCCCCAAAGCGCCGCTCTGGCTGAGGAAGGCCACATTACCCGGTAGTGCCATTTCGGCCGCGAAGGTAGCGTTCAATCCATAACCCGGATTCATGACCCCCAGACAGTTGGGGCCAATGAGTCGAATATTCCCCAACCGGGCCGCCCCGATCGTCTTCTGTTCCAGGATCTTTCCCGCGGGACCCGCCTCCCGGAACCCGGCCGAAATGATGGTAACAGCGGGAACTTCGGCCATAGCGCATTCCCCTACCAGCGAAGGGACGGTGGCGGCCGGCGTGACGATGACGGCCAGGTCCACCTTTTCCGGGATGTCCCCGATACGGGCATAAGCTTTTACACCCAGGACGCTTTTGTGTTTGGGGTTAACGGGATAGACCACCCCGCCGAAGGGGTTCTTGAGGAGGTTCCAAAGGATAGAACGGCCAACACTTCCCTCTCGGTCCGTGGCGCCGATAACGGCAACTGAGTGGGGTCGGAAGAAGGAATCAAGGGGATGGGGCCCGGCGCGGTAAACATCCTGGCTTCGGTCGGCTAAGGGCGGTTTGTTCGACCCCATGAAAATCCTTAAATAGCCGGGAATGGAAACAGGACCATTTTAAGGGTTTGGCGGATAGATTTGCGAGTGGGGAAGGTTAATTTTGACTGACGCTTATCCCTTGGGGACCTGGCTTAACCACTATTCTTTATAAAAAGAACCTTGCTCCCGTGAAAAGCATGCCTCCCGAAAGATCCACCCGAGCATCGCCGCCGGTGACGTTTCTGAGGGTGAAGGGTGAGCCCGTCACGCCATTGAGGGTAGGGGTATCGGTGATCGATGGGAAGGAAATGAATTGATAGCCCACCCCCAGGTCCATAGCCCATGTTTTTTTCGGGTCCACTAGGTATTCCACCCCAGCCATCACAGCCCCTCCACCATTGGACCCGTTCAAATTCGCGACCCCATTGATCGGCCCAGATAAGGTGACGGAGCTTTTCGTCAGCCAGTAAATTCCCCCCTCAAAACTTCCAAAAAAATTGACCGCTTTTTCACGATCGACCGGGATATCGGCCTCGAATTCAACAACCACTCCCTCCGCAGCCTCTTGCCAAATTAGGGTTACGCCTTCCCCCGACATGTGCAAATCCTCCCTCTTGAGGTATTGGTATCGGGCACCCACTTGAAACCGGGGGGAGACGGCGAAGGCGGCCCCCAACCCACCCTTGTACCCGTAAGGGCCTGAGGAAGAAGACGACCCTCCGGGACCAGTGAAATCATATATATCGTTTGGGTTCCCGATCCAACCGGATACACCCACTTCAATAATAAAGCTGTTTTTTTGCGGCAAATTGGGGTTCCGGTTGTCGACCACCGTTGGAACAGGTGAATCTTTTTGGACAGTCGTTTCCTTCTCGACCGGGGTACTGGACGGCGTTCCCTTTTCCATTTCCTTCAGGTCTTGGACCAAACTGGCCAAGTCGGGATTGTCCGGATGGATGTCGAGGGACTTTTGGTAGTTCACCAGGGCCGAGGCCCGGTCGCCCTTTTCGAAATAGCACATCCCCGACCTTTGATACGCCTCCCAGAACCGAGGGTCTTCTCGAACCGCGATCTGGTATTGCTGGATGGCTTGGTCATAGTTTTTCTGGGCGTAGAATCCCTCACCCAAATCATAAGCTTGGCGGGCCAGATCCTTGCCGGAAGAAACCCCGGCCATCCCGAAGGCAAGGAAGAACGAAAAAATGGATATTCGAAGGAGTCTCAGAAATTACGCCCTTTCCGGTGATCAGCGGGCTTAATTATATGGAAACTCGAAACGGGTAAAAGGAGTAAAAACGGCAATAATGCCTGCCTCTTTTTACTACCGGATCAAGACAGAAGAAGGCATCCAAGAGGTGCGGCGCGGTAAACGTCCTGGATTCGGTCGGCTAAAGGCCCCTTCATTGAGGCCACCAGCCGAAAGGAGTGGTTTGGGTGGGCCGGACCCAGAGGCGGAGTTTACGACGACCCAAACGAGGTCCGGTCAGCGGTTTGTTCGACCCCATGGAAGTCCTTGAAGAACTTAGGATGGGCGACAGGACTATTTTAAGGGCGGGCTGATGTTATTTGCGAGTGGCGGAAGATTAATTTTGGCTGCCGTTTAGCGTTCAAGAAGGAGTAAGGCCATCTTTACCAACTCATGACTAGAATTGGGAACTTAAAGGGTAATGTATAGACCTGGACTTTACACTTTATTGCGAGGACGGTGTCCCCGAGAAGGTTTACTTGCGTTTCGCGGGTTTCTTTACGCCGGAAACATTGAGCGCGATGGCCGCCTGGATGAGCGCCTTGAAGGCCTTCGCGTCGACCTTCTCATCCTCGCGGATATCAATGGCGCGCCTGGCATTCCCCTCCAAACTCGAGTTGAAAAGCTTGCCGGGATCTTTCAAGGAAGCACCCTTCATGAAGGTCAGCTTCACGACTTCTTTATAAGTTTCGCCCGTGCAAATGATGCCATCGCGCGACCAAACCGGAACCCCTCCCGGCGAGCTGGCCTTGGCCCACTTTCGTTCTTCCACAACCTCCGGGTCGGCTTCCTGGATGAGCTTTCGCATCCGGGCAAGGGTTTTTTCGCGCCAGTCCCCCGCCGATGGAGTCTTCTTCAGGACTTTCTTTTTCATGGTTTCCCCCCTCAAAACAGCTTCAGCGCGATCCCGCCATAAGCCACGAAAACGGCCAAGAATGGATGTCCTGAACCCAGTCGTGGATTCGAGAGCCATTTTAAAATGAAATTTATTGGATTTGCGAGGGGTAAGAAATGATATCGAGGGTTCTACAAGTGATCAAACTATCAAGATCAGACCTTCACCAGGAGGCCTTCGGTCGGCAAACCCGCCTGGGCCCACTCTTTCATACCGCTGAGGTAAGATTCCGCGCGAATGCCCTCATTTACCAGGGCTTCCGCAGCGTCAATGGAATCATGGCTGGTGATGTTGGAAGCGTAAGTGACGAAAGCTTTATCGCACCCGAACCGGTCTTTCACTTCCTGAATAAAGGCCTTTCGGTCCCGGAGAAGAGGGAGGCTATGGGAACCTTGGATATGCATGTTCAGGAATTCTGCCTCGGGAAGGACATTGAGGACAACAGAGCCACTCCCCTTCATTTTTTCCACGAGGACTTCTTTGGTGATCGACATAAGCAACCTCCCTAACCGTTCGGCGAAATATATGAATAGGCCCGATGGGCAAGATGGAACAAAGGGTTGACCGACAAGGGAAAAGCCAATTGGTACAGCCCTATTTTCAGGAGCTTGACACCCCTTTTGGAGCGTCCCGCCCTTTTGACAGGGGCGCGGTCCTTCCGTATCCTTCGACCGTTCTTCATTTGCTCCCGCCCTCTTCCATCCGGTCCTTAAGGTCTTCCAAGTTCGAAACAATGATCTTTCCCCGCACGGACGCGATCAACCCTTGCGCCTCGAGACGGCCAAAGATACGGATGCAGGTTTCAACCGAGGTCCCCGCCATTTCCGCGATCCTCCGACGGGTCAAGGGGATGGTGCCCCCGAACTCCACGACCATTTCCATCAAGGCGTGCAGGAGCCGTTTCTCGGCGTTTTCCCGGGAAAAGATCTGCATATCCTTGGACCGGCGCAGGAGTTGGGATATCTGGGAAAGGACGATCCGGGCCATGGCCGGGCACCTTCCCATCAGGTCCTGGAAGCTCCGGACCGGAAAAGAGAACACCGTGGCATCGGTTTCAGCCACAGAATGAAAACCATATTGTCCCCCATCAATGAAAGCTGAAATGCCGAACAGGCCGCCGGGCCCGATCATGCCGACGGTTTGACTCCCCCCCTCCGTCGAATGGTGGGTTTCCCGGACGTGCCCCCCTTTGACGAGCCAAACGAACTCGGCCTGGTCATCCTCCAAGAAGATGGATTCTTGGGAACCGTATCTCTTTTCGATCATATCCCTTTCAAAACCCCGAAGGGTCTCCAGGGGAACCCTTTTGAAGAACCCCACGTTTGAAAGACGGCATTGTTTCTCACCTTTAAGATAGGCTGGCTCGATCTTGGGCATCGTTAACATAGACACTCCTTATAGTTCAGTCTTCATCCACCAATACGAATTCGGATTTCGGGGCGCCGCAGGAAGGACAGGGACCCAAAACCCACTTGTTGCGCGGCTTGAGTTCCCCGCACCGGAGACACTTCCAAAGGAGCTCTGTCTGATCAGCGGGAGCGTCGTAGGCATATCTTCCGTCGACCGGACTGAAGGCCGGAACAGCTTCTTCACCTTCCCTATCGTCCACCGGAAGCCGGGGAAACCGGAATTTCCTCCGGGGAAACTTATTCGGGGGCATCAGTCCGTCCTGCCCCGGGTCCAAATGGATCCGCATTTCCCAGGGAACAGGACCGAAGCACGGATCGGCTCCCTGCCCTTTCAATGGCGGGTTCACTTATCCGGCTTTTCAGTGGGCACTTGGTTCTGCGTCATAGTCCCCCCAAAACAACAACCCTTCACATCCGCTTCCTTTTCTTTTGTCGATTTCATGACTTCCTCCCTTGGAGCGATATGCGTCTTTGAACGAGCTCCAGCTACCGGGTTTGAGCTTCTTGGGAATCGACCGTTGAAACATCCGGAACAGTGAGGGGATATTCCTTGTCCTCGAACCGTTTCACGATGAGCACCGTATCGGCCGGATGGCCTGAAGTGGCCTTTTGGGTCACCTGGATGGCATAGGTAAAATCACCGTCAGTGACCGGAACCCGTCCCGTATCATCACTGATGCCTTCGCCCAGAAAATCCGCGCCGTTCAACTTGCCATCCGCGCTCTTGGACCAATAAATGTAGGATTTGACCTTGATGCCCGAGAGGGGCTTCCCTTTTCCGTTCGACAATCTGACAAAACGCTCGATGGGCTTCCGGAAATTCACCGTCAATGAAAGCTTTCGCCCTTTTCCGACCATGGCCACCTTGCCGCCAGGAAAGGAAACGACCACGTCTTTCCCAAGCCCTGCCGAATCGCTGCCCATCCAATTGATGGGGCTCGAGACGATCGGGGCGTAACCCTCAGCCCTCAAATAAAGATAGGCCCGGTCCACGTTTTTTAGGCGATTCTTCCCTCCGGGCCAGTTTGCCCTGATCCAGGATGGATCCATGTTCACATCTACCCCGTCCGGCGAGATGTCCAAGGGTAATTTATCGACATAATTCCCCACGACCAAAACCAAGGTCGCATGGGTCAGTTGAACTTGCCCATCTTGGCCATCCCGAGGATCCAAGTGAAGGTAAGTAGGGTCGGCGTAAAGAACTTTGGTCCCGACAAGGAATGAGGCAATGAGCAGGAGCGAATAAGCTCCTGTATATTTCAAGAAGATTAAAAAGTTCGATCGCATAATTTCTCCCGTATCCTTTGTTGATTCCGTTCTCCTTGTGGACGACTAAGTCTTCATGATGTGCTTACCCGCGGCCCGATTCTTCACCAGGCCCTTGCCGCCCTGCCGCTTGGAAGCCCTTTTTTTAGCGGCCACCATCCTCGCGCCTCGCGTTTTTTTTGCCATTTTGGATTTTCCTTTTAGGTTTGAGCCACGAAGACGCGTAGCTTCTTGACCATAGTTAAAGCAAGGAACATGCCATGGGAGTTGGATGTTCCGGTCATGGAACCGCGCGCAGGCATGGTGAAATCACTATTCGAAGATCCAAAAAGATCAGTAGATCCATCGGGGGGGTAACAAAATGATGCGGTCGTCTATCATTTTGAGAGCCTAGACCTGCTTCGACCGGACCATAGCCTTCACAATTTCAACAATTGCAGAACATCCGACACGTCATAACTGATCATGGTCAAGACCTGGAATTGGGAAAGGTCCAGGTTGTAGGTCAGGACTTCGGTGACGGATAAGGTCGACAAGGGGATGAAATGGCTCGTTTTGGGGAAACCCATCCCGATCCCGACCAATCCGATGGCCGACACGGGATTGGTGGTATTCACGTTCAGGAAGTTGACGATCAGGAATCTCGCGTTCGGATCGTAGAGGTCATTGGGGGTCCAATTCAAACCAAGGTAAAGTCCCGTGGGATTCCCGCCAAAATCATTGGTTTTGGGGTTGTAGGCGAGGAGCGGGCTACCCGCCGAAAAATACCAATTATCAGAAGGTCCCGTAATGACCGTCGCCACGTTCTCCTGGTTGCCGCTTTGATCCTCGAACGACAAGGTCACGATGCTGTTCTCGAATTTCATCTTGTATCTTTGCCGGTAATAGTAAAAAACCTTTTGGGCGGAAGGCGCTTGCGCCAAGACCGGCCCCAGTAGGGGGATGGACTTGAAAGTGACCCCCAACACCGCGGAGGCCTTCGCGTCCCGGCCCGATTCGAGCGAAGTCGGCCTTTGTTGTTCTTTCAGGAGGAATCTGGCCGTTTTCAAGATGGAGATCGTAACGGGCTTACTGGAGGTGGTGACGGGGCCGGAGGCACCAAAGGGATTGGCCGTCACGAATTCCATGGGGTCGGACACCCATTGGAGGGGCGGAGAGGCGGTGGCAACGGCCTGGTCGAAGGTGTCCATCCGGACCGAGGTGACGATATAAACATCCATCGTATCGTTCTTTTTGATCTCGAAACGGATGGTCCCTTTGGGCGGTTTCAATCCCCTCTGGGTCAGGTCGGCGAATTCAGTTCGGGTGATCTCCCCCTTTTCGGAGAATCCAGCGGCGTCAAAGGCATTGCCAGCCAGATAGACCACCGGGAATTTACTCGTCAGGTCCGAGGCCACATCCGAGCTGGTGCAATCCAGGACGAGAATGTGCCGGTCATTGGCGGAACAAATGATAGGAGCGAACAGGGCGGAACCGAGGATCAGTCCATAAGTCCATTTCGTTCGCTTCATCGTCGCCCGCCTTTCCAAGGGTGCCTTAGTTCCAGGTCACTTCCATGGTCGCGGTTCCCCGCACGGAAAGACGCGCCACGATCCCCTCGTTATTCGCCAGTCCGCCCAAAACCCGCAGGGAACGCACTTGGGTGCGGATGCGCACAAAGCGGCTGAAGGTCCGGTTCAAGGCCTTTTCCATTTTCTGCTGCATAATGTCGATCTTCGGACCGATGGGCAGTTTGGCGATCCCGCGAAATTGTTTCTTAAAGTCATCTTTGAAGACGAAATCGGCGACCTGGACCATGAGGTCATTGGACTTGATGTCGTAATCCAGATCCGGCATGTCGAACATCCGCTCTTTGGGACGATACCGAGGGGTGCCCTTGAAATAAACCGTCAGTTTTGCCGGTTTGCCCGTGAAATTGATGATCGGCGGGTTGTAGTGGAGTTTCACTTCCACGACCACCTTGCCACCGGACCCATACATCCGGATCCTCTCGAGGGTGACCTTTTGCTCCCCGGGCATGACCATGCCGATGAGTTTCAGACGGGGGTCTTTGAAATATTGGTTTGCCTCTTTGTAGGTCATCAGGGTATTGGTCATCGCCTCGAACATCCCCGGTCCCTTCTGGAAACGTTGAAGCGCAGGCATTTTCTTGGGAACGGTCGCAGGCTTAGGGCCAAAAACGATCTCCGGCGAAGCCGTCATTTCCAGGTCCGCGTGGGTTGTCGATGCGCGCTTCAGATCCCCACGCATCATCCCGATGCTCAAGGTCTCGGGCCGGATCAAGAGCCAGAGGCCCTTATCCAGGAAGATCGGTTGCTGCATCTTCGTCCAGAGTTCCTCGATATGAGCCTTCAAATTGAGCCCCGGCACTCCATACAGGTTCGGCACGAATTGCCTGAGCCCCCCTTTCAAAAAATTCGAGAGATGCTGGACCATGCCTCCACCCGTGGGAAAAACGATGTCCACCGGCAAGCGTAACAATCCGGGTTTAACGTCCGGAAAGCTCATGGCTGGCGCGGGCAGGATAGGCACGGCATAGCGCGGGGTGGTGGCGCATCCCGCGGCCAAGAAAGATAGAAGGACGGTTAGAAACGCGGGCCCTATGGGGACGCGCCCTCCCGGAAAACGTGATATTTCAAGCTTTGATGGTCTCACGACGTTCGCTCCCCGATCCCTTGCGATGTTCCTGGCTGTAAAAGCACCATTCGTCGACCGGACATGTGGCGCAATCGGGGTTAACGGGAAAACAATGGAATTTCCCGATCTCCCACAAGACCGTGTCGAAGATGCCTGGATACTTGGGATACATTTCCCTCGCGGTCAACTGGATATATTC
>CAZLND010000002.1:8346-15973 GCA_964560635.1 uncultured bacterium
TTCGGGTTTTTCGGAGTCAACGATGCCCATCCGGGAAAGGACCCTTTTCATTCGCTCATCCACCGTAATTTCGATGGAACAGTGATCGCTCAAGGGGACCTTGAAATAACGGGACAGGATGTCAGTGGCCATGGCCGCGATCATCGGGCCGATGCCCTCGAATTCCAGGAACCTTTTGATCACGGTGGCGCTCGAAGGCTTCCCTTTCCAAATACGCGACGCGTCGCCGCCGTATTCATTGACGATGCGTTGAACGGCCGCCATGACAAAGGGGGCTATTTCGTGTGGAAATCCATGAAGATGGGTGGGTTTCATGAAGGCCGTTTCCCAATCCTTTTGGGTCAGACGGCTCAATTTCTTGATATCCAGCGTTCCGATCCGTTCTTCCAACCGGGCCATGGTTTCCCAAGCCATCTCGTCGTGGTACTGGCGACCCAAGATACAGGCCATGACGAAAACATGGGGCATCTTCCCGATGTCGTTGATGATCTCATTCGCCCTTGGATCGTCGGAGAACTTGTCGACCTCCCAGGGCCTCTCCTGGTCCTTCTTGGACATCTTGATCAATTTTTCCTTCAGCGCTTCCATTTTTTTATTCTCGGCCATTTCAAACTCCCTTTTTCATTTTTTCTTTCAGCCCGCCGTTGGTCCGCGCCATTTTGCGGCCGCGTTTAGCCACCACCACCGTCCGTTCGGTCACCGGGGTTCCCAAGTTGGCGTCAAGCTTGCTTGGACCCTTTTCGGACCGGCGGAATCTCTCCACCATCCGTTCATGTTTCCCATTCTCGATCTCCAACTTCATGTTCAAGATCACGATCTCCTTGATCTTGAGGTTGAGTTCTTTGTTCATCCGGCGCATTTCTTCCGACCTGCGGTGAAGACCCATCAAGACCGAAAGCTTGGACCGCAGCACCTCCGGGATGAAGGGTTTCAACAGATAGTCAATGGCCCCCGCGGCATAACCTTGGAACATCTCCGTCTCGGTATTTCCTCCGGCGGTCAGGAAAATAATGGGGGTATGACGGCTATGGTCACGCTGGCGGATCAGGGCCGCCGTTTCAAAACCGTTCATCCCCGGCATCAGGACGTCCAAAAGGATGACGGCGAAATCCTTTTGAATGAGATGCCTCAAGGCCTCTTCCCCTGAATTCGCCCTGACCAGATTTTGACCCAGCCCTTCCAATACGGCTTCTAAGGCCAACAGGTTGGCCGGCTGGTCATCCACCAAAAGGATATTGACGGGCTTTTCATTTTCCATTGCGGCTGTCTCTTGGGGGGATTCCTTCATCTTTTCGTTTGTTGTGCCCATTAGCGGCCTCCTTCTTTGGCCGCCGCTTCGCGCTCGACGGCCCTCACATCCAAGTCGGCCGAGAGGTTTCTTGACACCTCTTCGGAGCGACGCAATGCCTCCTCCGTCCTTGTATGTAGCGCACTTTCACGTTGGAACGCCAAATTCAGGGTCTTAAGTTCCTTGGCCTCGAGACTGAGTTTCCCGCTCAACCGGCTTACTTCATCGGCCTTTCTGCGAACATTGATCAAACCCGAAACCTTGAACCGCAACACCTCAGGGATGAAGGGCTTCAACAGGTAATCAGTGGCTCCCGCAACATGGCCCTGGAATATATCGGCCTCGGCCTTTTCCCCCGCGGTCAGGAAGATGATGGGTGTATTGCGATTGCGTTCCCGCTGGCGGATCAAGGCGGTCGTTTCAAAACCATTCATTCCCGGCATCAGAACGTCCATTAGGATGACGGCAAAATCCCGGTTGATCAGATGTCTTAAGGCCTCTTCCCCTGAATTCGCCCTGACCAGGTTCTGGCCCAGGCTTTCCAATACGGCTTCCAGAGCCAACAGATTGGCCGGCTGGTCATCCACCAAAAGAATGTTGACGGGGTTTTCGTTCTCGGTCACGGTTTGCCTCTCAAGGGAGTGGGTTCTTTGGCCGCGCCAATGGGCACGGCGACCCTCGACTCCAGCTCGGCTTTGAGGTTTTTGACAGACTCCACCGCCCGCCTCAGTTCCTCTTCGGCCTTCTGACGACTTTCTTTTTCGTTCTTCAGCGTCGAAACCAGCGTTTCGGATTCCCTCGTCTTTCGGGTAAGTTCATCATTGAGCCGCTGAACTTCCTCTCCCTTGCGGTAAAGATCCATCAAGACCAAGACCTTGGACCTCAATATCGCCGGGCGGATGGGCTTCAACAAATAATCGATGGCCCCCACGGCGTAGCCCTGGAACATCTCCACCTCGGTCTTCCCTCCCGCCGTCAGGAAAATGATGGGCATATGGCGGCTGCGATCGCGGTCACGGATCAGGGTCGCGGTTTCAAAACCGTTCATCCCCGGCATCAGGACGTCCAAAAGGATGACGGCGAAATCCATTTGAATGAGCCGCCTTAAGGCCTCTTCCCCTGAATTCGCCCTGACCAGGTTCTGGCCCAAACCTTCCAACACGGCCTCAAGGGCCAACAAGTTGGCGGGCTGGTCATCCACTAAAAGAATATTGAGGGGCTTTTCATTCGGCGTCACGGCCTGCCTCCCATCGGCGAAACCACGTCCAATTCAAGGGGGAATGCCGTTTTTTCACTCTGGTCCAACACCTCACGGATGCGTCTCGCCAAAGCATCGTTCGAAAATGGTTTTTGGATCAAATTAATGGAGGCGTCGATCTTTCCTTGTTGGGACAGGACTTCACGGGGATAGCCTGACATAAAGAGGATCTTCAGATCCGGCCTGGTTTTTTTCAGCGCTTCCGCCAACTCCTTGCCGTTCATTTTTGGCATGACCGTATCGGTCAGCAAAAGGTGGATGGGCCCCTTGTAATCATTCGCTAGTTGGACCCCCTCAAGGCCGTTAACCGCCCGGAGGACACGATAACCGTAATTCTCCAGCGCACGGACCACGATCCTGCTTACCTTCTCCTCATCTTCCGCCACCAAAATGGTTTCGCTGCCGATGGCGGCCATTGACGTCCGCTTCGGTTTGATGACCGCCACCACCGGGTCCTTGACGGCCGGGAAAAAGATCGAAAAGGTGGTTCCCACACCGGGGGTGCTTCGGAGCCAAAGGTATCCTTCCCATTGATTGACAATGCCGTAAACTGTCGCCAATCCAAGCCCCGTTCCTTTTTCCCCCTTCGTGGTGAAAAAAGGCTCGAATACCTGCTTCTGGGTCTCTTCATCCATTCCCGTACCCGTGTCGGTCACGGAAATGCCCACGTAGGAACCCGGGGGGATCGTGATGCCCTGCATCTCCATGGCCTCGGACGATTCGACGTTCTTGGTCACCACGATCAGGTTCCCGCCATTCGGCATGGCGTCCCGGGCGTTCAAGACCAGGTTCAGGATAAGTTGTTGTATCTGCCCCGGATCGGAATGGATCCAATTCAGCTCCTTTTCTTGGATGATGGCGAAATCAACGGAAGCGTCGATCACACGTTTGAACATCTTGCTCATTTCAGTGCTCTGATCGTTCAAGTTGACCAGTTGAGGTTGGTTCACCTGCTTTTTTCCAAAAGCCAGCAATTGACGCGTCAATTCGGCCCCCTGGTGGACGGCTTTCTTGATCTCCTCCACTTCCTCCAGATGGGGATCGCCTGGAGAAAAGAGGGCCTTGAGAAAATCGCTGTTCCCTTCGATCACGCTCAGAAGATTATTGAAGTCGTGGGCCACACCTCCGGCCAAGCGCCCGATGGCGTCCATTTTTTGGGACAGCCGACTTTGGTGCTCGTGCTTTTTCAACAATTCCTGCTCGCTTTTCAACAACAAGTTCAGGGTCTCGAGTTCCTCGGCCCTGAGTTTGAGTTCGTCATTGAGTTGGTTCACTTCCCCCGTCTTGCGGTAAAGGTCCATCAAGACCATCACTTTTGACCGCAGAACCGCCGGAACGAAAGGCTTCACCATGTAGTCGATGGCCCCCAAAGCATAGCCCTTGAACATATCCGTCTCATTCTTTTTCCCCGCCGTCAGGAAAATGATGGGCATATAACGGTTGCGGTCGCGCTGGCGGATCATGGTCGCCGTTTCAAAACCGTCCATCCCCGGCATCATTACATCCAAAAGAATGACGGCGAAATCCTCGCGGATGAGATGCCGCAAGGCCTCTTCCCCGGAATTCGCTTTCTCGATGTTTTGGTCCAGGTCCTCCAATACGGATTCAAGGGCCATCAGGTTGGACGGCTGGTCATCCACTAAAAGAATGTTGATCTTCGGTTTAGTCGCCATCATGGTTTTTCACCTATCGTTTCAACCACGTTCTCATCAAGGTCAACAACTGCTCCGTATCCACAGGCTTGGTGATGTAATCCGAAGCCCCGGATTCAATGCATTTTTCCCTGTCACCTTTCATGGCCTTGGCGGTCAAGGCAACGATAGTGAGTGGTTTGAAGATTTCCTTCTTGCGGATGGCTTGCATCGTGTCATAGCCGTCCATTTCGGGCATCATGATGTCCATGAGTACGATTTCCATATCGGGGGTCTTCTGGAGAAGTTCGATGGCCTCACGGCCGCTCTCGGCGGAATAGACCTCCATTTGCTGGTGCTCCAATAGGCTGGTCATGGCGAAAATATTACGGATGTCATCGTCCACCACCAGCACCTTGCGGCCGATCAAGATGTCGACACCGGGATCCTTTCCTTCGTTGCCTTTCCCTTTGGCTTCGGGAGTCTTGGCGTTTGGCTGGATCTTTTTGTGGTTGTCGGCTTTTTTCATTTTTGGTTCGGAGATCATGTCCTTTTCCCTTGGCGCCGGAGAATGGATCGGGATCGGGGCCGCTAGACCTTCCGGCTCGAGGACGGACGGAAGGGCCGCCATGTCGGTCTTTACCGGAATATAATTCTTGGGCATGTAAAGGACAAAGGTGCTTCCGCGCCCCGGTTGGCTGGTGGCCAAGGTCAATTGACCGCCCAGGAACATGGCGAGTTCGCGGCTGATGGAAAGTCCCAGTCCGGTCCCCCCATATTTGCGGCTCGTCCCGCTTTCGGCTTGTTGGAACGCCTCGAAGATGATCTTTTGCTTGTTCTCCGGGATGCCGATGCCCGTGTCGATGACGGAAAAAGCGATGACCTCCTTGGCCTTGCTCAAGATCGGATGGTCGGGACTCCAACCGCTTTTCGCCGGGGTCACCTTGAGATTGACCTGCCCCTTTTGGGTGAACTTGAAGGCGTTGGCCAGGAGATTCCTCAATACTTGTTCCAGCCGCTTGGAATCGGTACGGATATCCTCCCCCAGCTTGGGATCGAATTCGATGCTGAAGTGGAGCCCGCGACCTTCCGCCACGTGGCGGAACAACCTATCCAAACGCTCCCCCATCTCGCTAAAGGGCACGTCGATCACATCGAGCGTCATGGTGCCGGATTCCACCTTGGCCAGGTCCAGGATGTCGTTGATCAAAAGCACCAGGTCTCCACCCGAGGCGTGGATGGTACGGGCATATTCCACTTGTTTCTGGGTGAGATCCTTGGGATCCTCGGCCAATTGTTGGGAAAGGATCAGCATACTGTTCAAAGGGGTGCGCAATTCGTGGGACATGTTGGACAGGAACTCGGTCTTGTACTTGGAGGTCAGGGCCAACTGATCGGCCTTTTCCTCCAACTCCTGGTTGGACTTCTGTAATTCCTCCTGCTGGCTTTGCAGGTTCTTCAAAAGGGTTTCGGTGCGAAGATTGGCTCCCAAGGTATTGATCACGATCCCGATGCTTTCCATCAACTGTTCCAGAAAGGCCAGGTGGGATGGGGTGAAAACCTCGAAAGAAGCCAGTTCCAGCACGCCCTTGATCTTGCCCTCGAAAAGAGCGGGCAATACCACCAGGTTCAGGGGCGTGGCCTCTCCCAAACCCGAATTGATCCGAATGTAATTTCCCGGCACGTTGGTCAATAAAAGCATGGTTTTTTCCAAGGCGCACTGGCCCACCAGGCCCTCACCAAAACCGAATTCCTGCGGGACCTCGGGCCTCGGCCGGTAGGCGAAACTGGAAAGAAGTTTCAAGCGGGTCTCGCCCGATTCCGTGGAATCGGCGATATAAAAGGCGCTGTGCTGGGCCGAGACCACTTGGTTGAGTTCGGAAAGAATGGCCTTGGCCACGGTGGGCAAGTCCCTTTGTCCCTGCAACATGAGCGTGAACCGGGCCAAATTGGTCTTTAACCAAACCTGCTCGGAATTTTTTAAGGTCGTCCCTCGCAGATTGGCGATCATCTGGTTGATGGTGTCTTTCAAGGTCTCCACTTCACCCCGGGCGTCCATGTGAATGGATCGGGTCAGATCCCCACTGGCCACGGCGCTGACCACCTCGGAAATGGAACGCACCTGGGTGGTTAAATTGGCCGCTAGCTGATTGACGTTATCGGTGAGTTCTTTCCAGGTCCCCGCCGCTCCCGGCGCGATGGCCTGACCGCCCAACTTGCCTTCCACGCCGACTTCGCGGGCTACTCGGGTCACTTCCGAGGTGAAGAAGCGCAACTGGTCCACCATGGTGTTGACTTTCTCTTTCAACTGGAGGAACTCTCCCCGCACATCGGCGGTGATCTTCGTGGACAAGTCGCCGTTGGCCACGGCTGTGGTGATGTCGGCGATATTGCGCACTTGGCTGGTCAAATTCGAGGACATGAAGTTGACGTTGTCCGTCAATTCCTTCCAGGTGCCCGCCGCTCCCGGCGCGATGGCCTGGCCGCTCAGCTTGCCTTCCACACCCACTTCGCGGGCCACACGGGTCACTTCCGAGGTGAAAAGGCTCAGCTGGTCCACCATGATGTTGACTTTTTCCTTCAACTGAAGGAACTCGCCCCGTACGTCGGCGGTGATCTTCTTGGAAAAATCGCCGTTGGCCACGGCGGTCGTGATATCGGCGATATTGCGCACTTGGCTGGTCAAATTAGAGGACATGAAATTGACGTTGTCGGTCAGGTCCTTCCAGGTCCCCGCCGCTCCCGGCGCGATGGCCTGGCTGCCCAATTTTCCTTCGGTACCCACTTCGCGGGCGACGCGGGTGACTTCCGAGGTGAAAAGGCCCAATTGATCCACCATGATGTTGACTTTTTCTTTCAACTGGAGGAACTCACCCCGCACGTCAGCGGTGATCTTCTTGGAAAAATCACCGTTCGCCACGGCGGTGGTGATATCGGCGATATTACGCATCTGGCTGGTCAAATTCGAGGACATGAAGTTGACGTTATCGGTTAGGTCCTTCCAGGTCCCCGCCGCTCCCGGCGCGATGGCCTGGCCGCTCAGCTTGCCTTCCACACCCACTTCGCGGGCCACACGGGTCACTTCCGAGGTGAAAAGGCTCAGCTGGTCCACCATGGTGTTGACTTTTTCCTTCAACTGAAGGAACTCGCCCCGTACGTCGGCGGTGATCTTCTTGGAAAAATCACCGTTCGCCACGGCGGTGGTGATATCGGCGATATTGCGCACCTGACTGGTCAAATTCGAGGACATGAAATTGACGTTGTCGGTCAGGTCCTTCCATGTGCCCGCGGCACCCGGCGCGATGGCCTGGCTGCCCAGTTTTCCTTCGGTACCCACTTCACGGGCGACGCGGGTGACTTCCGAAGTAAAAAGGCCCAACTGGTCGACCATCATATTGACTTTTTCTTTCAACTGGAGGAACTCACCCCGCACGTCGGCGGTGATCTTCT
>CAZLND010000002.1:16073-29390 GCA_964560635.1 uncultured bacterium
TGACTTTTTCTTTCAACTGGAGGAACTCACCCCGCACGTCGGCGGTGATCTTCTTCGAAAAATCACCGTTCGCCACGGCGGTGGTGATATCGGCGATATCGCGCACCTGGCTTGTCAAATTCGAGGACATGAAGTTGACGTTGTCCGTCAATTCCTTCCAGGTCCCCGCCGCTCCCGGCGCGATAGCCTGGCCGCTCAGCTTGCCTTCCACACCCACTTCGCGGGCCACGCGGGTGACTTCCGAGGTAAAAAGGCTCAACTGGTCCACCATGGTGTTGACTTTTTCTTTCAACTGAAGGAACTCACCCCGTACGTCGGCGGTGATCTTCTTGGAAAAATCACCGTTGGCCACAGCGGTGGTGATATCGGCGATATTGCGCATCTGGCTGGTCAAATTCGAGGACATGAAATTGACGTTGTCGGTTAGGTCCTTCCAGGTCCCCGCCGCTCCCGGCACTTGGGCCTGACCGCCGAGTTTGCCTTCGGTTCCAACTTCTCGCGCCACCCGACTGACTTCGGAAGCGAAGGACCGCAATTGGTCCACCATGGTATTAACGGTTTCTTTCAGGACAAGGACCTCACCACGCACGTCGGCGGTGATCTTTTTGGACAAGTCGCCTTGGGCCACCGAGAGGGTGACGTCGGCGATATTACGTACCTGGCTCGTCAGGTTGCTGGCCATGAGGTTGACGTTATCGGCCAGATCCTTCCAGGTGCCGGCTACCCCAGGAACGATGGCCTGCCCACCCAGTTTCCCTTCCGTACCCACTTCGCGCGCCACCCGGGTGACTTCCGAAGTGAAGGTCCTTAGCCTGTCCACCATGGTGTTGATGGTACGGCCCGTTTGAAGGAATTCCCCTTCTAAGGGACGACCGCCTACTTCCAATGCCGCTTCCTGTGAAAGATCCCCCTTGGCCACCGCGCCGATGACCCGTGACATTTCACTGGTGGGGCGCACCAGTTCGTCGATCAAGGTATTCACCGATTCCATCATCCGGGACCAGGATCCGATGAATTCCCCCAGGGGAGCCCGCTGATTGATGATGCCCTTCTTCGCCACCGCGTTGCGTAAGCGTTCCAATTCGAACGCCATATGCTCGTTCATCTCGACCACTGAGTTGAAAGTGTCGGCGATCTTACCGGCCATACCCGTCCACTCGATCGGTAGTCGCACCGAAAAATCGCCCTTTTTCAGGGCCATCATGGTTTTAAGGAGTTGATTGACGTTTAACGAACCCGGTTCAGCGGATTCGCTCGTGAGGAGGGTTTGTGGGGTCATAGTATCTTCGATATAAAAGCAAGTTCCATACCGCTTCTGGCCGGTGGGAAGCCTTCCCGTATCCTCAATTGACATCGAAAAATACCGGTTTCTTGCCCAGGTAAAACAGTTAACGGACTTGGATCACCGGCAACCGATCATAATGATTTTCCCGCGCTCTCATTTTGATCCTTTTCATTTTCGGGACCGCTCCCGGGAATCAAGACCGCCCAAGGGCCGATCCTGTTCAAGGTTCCGGCTTTTTCAAGGACAAGGACTCTTCCTTCACCCGTTCCCCCGAGATCTCGACCGCTATGGCGGCGGATTTTTCCATCGACACACCTTCGGTGCGGCGTTCGTATTCTTGTTCCCCTCGGTCATCCTTCTCCCGGAGGATCTCATCCGCTATCTGCTCCTGCTCCCCGGGTAATTGGACCCGCAGTTCCTCGATCAGCATCATGGCCGCCGCCGCGAAGGGGAGCGCCAGTAATGCGCCGGTGATACCCATCAGGGTCCCGCCGGCCAAGAGTGAGAAGAGCACGACTGTCGAAGGAAGGCGCAAAGCCTGACCATAAACCCTGGGCACAAGCACCCGGCTCTCGAACTCCATATAAAAAAACATGAGGACCAGGACAATAATGGTGATGACAGGGCCGTGCGGAACCGCCGAAAGGACTCCCGCTACCATCGGAAGGATGAAGCCGATGTAAGGCAATATGTCGGCAATGGCGCCGAATACCGCGAGCGCCAAGGCATTCTCAACACCACAAGAAAAGAGGACGATCAGGATGAACAGGCCCATGGAAACACTGGTGATCATCTGACCACGGATATAGGCGCCTACGATGGTCTCAAGGTTCATCATCACGCGGGAAAGCCGGATATGGTGGGACCTTGGAACGATCGCGAACAGGCCTGCCCGAAGCCGGTCCCGGTCGAGCATGATATAGAGCGCGAGAAAGATCGCGCTCAAGGAGTAGGCGACGAACTTCAGGGCTTGCACCGAATAAGCAAAGGCCGAGGCGCCCGCCGTATTGACTTGTCCACCGTATTTGAAATTGCGCATCCATTTCGCCAATGGTTCGCTCATGGGAAACGCGGAAAGCCGTTCGGCCAATTGCGCCCGAAAGACTGGTTCCTGGTCCAATATCGTCGAAGCTTGAACGAGGAGGGCGGGAACCGTAAGGATGGCGACCGCCAAAGCGAATATCACCAACGACCCAAAAACGATGCCGATCGCGAGACCGCGTTTGATCGTTTTCTTTTCCATCCAATTCACGACCGGGTTCAAGGTACCCACCATGAAAAAAGCCGCGATCAGCACGAGAAGTACGGGCAGTAACTTGGAAAGGAGCCAGAGGGCTGCCAGCACCGCGACCAGCGTGATCATGGTCGAAGGCGCCAACTCGAAACGGACGATCCGCTTGGGAATATCGGGGGATTCTTCAGGTTTTGTATGGGGAGGGTTTGTCATGCGCGGCTCAATTCGGTTTTCGGGGAGAAAAAAATAGGGCGCGTGGTTGGGCTACGCGCCCTACAAAAAATAGGAAGTTAGGGTTACTTTGTTTCGGATTCCTGTTTTTTATCCTCGATCTTCTCTTCCGACTTCTGGAGCTTCTGTTCGCTCTTATCCAAGTCCTTGCCCATCTGATGATTTTCCGGGCGCTCATCCTTCAATTCCGTGATCTTCTTGGCCCGTTTCGCGCGATGCTTTTTCAAAGAGACCGCGTCTTTTTGCAGGTCCTTTTTATCATTCCGAATATCGGCCCTTTTGTCCTTGGCCTCGTTCACGTCACCTTCCGCCTTGGCGTCCTTCAGTTCGGCCCGGTGCTCCGCCAATTTTTTGGCGTGGTGTTTCCGGTCCTTTTTCGCGTCGCGGATCTTCTCGCTGTTATCGTGGATAGCGTCCTTATCCTTGTTCATCTCGTTATTGGAGGCGTCCAGGTTCTTTTTATCCACATCAACCTTAGTTTGAGCCTTATCCTTATCATTCTGGAGCGCCGCCTCATCGGCCATCACCATTCCCGTCGCCGACAAGAACATTAAACTCAGCACTACCGCCATTCGATTCTTCACTTGGACCTCTTCTTGAATTTTTTATTCCGCGACTATGTACGGAATTCCTAAGTGCTAAAGCAAGTTCCATGCCGTTCGGCTTTCGAGGAAGAAGCTCCTCGAATCGTTGCAACACCTCAATAAAAGACCCTACCCTTAATGGGTGAAAGTCCGAATTGAACTTCATGCATGGCCAACGATCAAAATGATCGTTCTCCGTGACCGTTTTGATAGTGTCCTTCTTGGGTGATGGCCAATGCCTCGACCGAAAAAGGAACATGGCCTCGGACTGATCTGCGGTCACTCGAATGAAAAAAGCCGCTCCGTGACAGGAGCGGCTTCTCGTCCTAACCTTTTCACCTATCGGTGATCATCCCGCCTGTTTTCCTGACCATTTTCCCGGCTCGCCTCAGCCGCGTTGATCTCATCCAATGCCATGTTGATGTGCTGGATAGCCTTGGAACGATGTCCGCCAAACTCATTTTTGGCGTACCAGAGGTGACTCTTGGCTTCCGCCAGCAATTTGGCCGCCCTCAACATCTCCGGATCATGCCGCACCTGGCGGTCGTGGAAACGATAATGCGCTTCATTGTCGTCGCCGACCTTGACCTTGAAATTGAATCCGTCCGCCATCACGACAAAGGGCGCAGCCACTATCAGGGCCAAGCTCCCCGCCACTAAAGTCTTCTTCAGATCGATCCTCATGTGAAACTCCTTTTTCTTTTATTGACCTGCTTTTCGCTCAAAAATAATCAACGGGAAGAGTGCTCCTGGGCTCATCGTGGTGCACAAAGGCCGGCGTGTCGCTGGCTAAACGCCTCGCATGTTCGACTTGCTCCGCCGATTGCCCCTTTTGGATCATCAAAACCTGGCCCGGAACGATCTTGTCCGGATCCTGGATCTGGTCCCGGTCCGTCTTGAAGATCAAAGGCCATTGGAAGGAATCCGAATAGACCTCTCCCTGGTTGGCGATCGCCCACAAGGTATCTCCGTCCTTCACCACGTACTTTTCACCAGGAACCGCTTTGGGTTCGGCCTTCACTGCCTCTTGGGTTTCAGGCCCCTTAGGCGCTTCGGTGTTTTCCATTTTCTTCGCTCCACAGCTGCAGGCCATCAAGGCCGCCACTCCCAAGCTCAAGAACATCCCTGCTTTTTCATACTTCTTCATTTTCTTTTCCTTTCGAATTTGAACTGAAATGGGTCCGAGCCGGGAGAGGATCCTGACCCGGCCTTTTCGATCTGCGGATCCCTCATTCTTAGCGGAACGAGATCGTGTTAGCTAAAAGGACCATTGCGATAAAAACAGCCGGAAGGCAGACCAGAACGAGCAAACTTAAGATCTTATTCACTTTTGCGTCTCCTTGATCTTTTGGGTCACACGGCAGCCTGTAATCCAGGAGAGTGGTTAAAGCAAAGAACGTGCCATTAAGCGGTTCCACGGCCGATCACTCATTAGCCCACGAAAAACCTTTCCTTCCCTGAAATTAATTTTTCGGCCTGCCCTCCATCTCGGAAGTCGATCAAATTGATCGTTCCGAGTCCTCATTTTGATTTCCTTTAAGGGTCTCATTGGCAAAGAAAAAGCCCTCCTGGGAACAGGAGGGCTTCGAACCTCGAACTTCTATCGGTTCAACAAACCTAGGATAAGTTCCCTTAGGGTAAGGTAATGGAACTGGACGATAAAGCGACTTGACCCGTTTCCGCCAAAGCCCGGCCGTTCAGCACGGCGTCGGCACCCATCGAGATCGAGCTGGCATCCATGATGGTTCCTACGAACGAGACCGACACCCCAAGGGTTCCGGCACCCGCAACCTGCCAATAAACGTTCGCGGCTTGCGCGCCACCCGTAAGGATAACATGGACGCCGGCGGTCGAAACCGTAAGGCCTCCCGCGACCTGAAAGACGAAGATCGCGCAAGACTCTCCCCGAGCGTCAAGGGTGACATTGGAACCTATATTCAGGACCCCGCTATCGGCATAGACGCCGGGAAAAAGGGTTTGGCCCCCAATATCCGAACCAGCGGTTATCGTGTTCGTGCTTTTAAGGTTCGCCGCTTCGGTATAGGCGGTACTCAAATCCAATTTGGCTCGGACAGCATCCGCGTTAGCCACGTTCGAAACCCCTAAACAAGCCACCATAGGCTCTCCTGTGACTGAAGACCCGGGAGACAACCCAAGACCTCCACAAAGCCTGGTGATCCCGGTATTGGTGATCGTGGACCCAGCCAAAACCACGTAATTCGCCGCTGTTCCAAGAGTGATCGGCGGCACACAGGTCGTTATGGTCGTTGCGGTGGCCGTGGACGTCGCGGGCACCGTAGGCGTTGCGGTAGCGGTGGAGGCCGTTGATCCCGCGGTCGCAGTCAATGTCGCGGACGCCGTGGGCGTCGCGGTGGCTGTGAAGGCGGTGGATCCCGCAGTCGCCGTTGAGGTGGCCGTAGACGTTGCGGTCACCTTGAGCGTCGAGGTCATCGTAGGGGTCATGGTCTTGATCGGCATAGGGGTCGGCGTGGATATCCTACAATTATTTTCCCTACTATCCTTATCGCCACGCCCTTGATCCTTCGACCCGCGACTCCCGTCATTGCAATTGCTTCCACCGGCTACCGCCATCCCAGTGACTGATAAAAGCAACAAGCTCATCGCTACCGCTAAAAAATTCTTCATGTTCACCTCTCCCGAATGATTTTCTTGGATCCCAGATCGACTGATGAGATCCAGGAGAGGGGCTAAAGCAATTTCCATACCGTCCAAAGTCTTGGTAAAGCGTTACCTGATCCTCCGACGAACTCGGGGAAACACGCCTTATGGTCGCGTTGGGATTTTTGAACGAACTTGATCGCGAAGGCCGATCAAATCGATGCTCCACCACCCTCATTCTGATCATTTTTTGGGATGACCATGAAGACCGAGAAACTTGACTTGAAATGAACCACCGGTCTGCCGTAAGGGTGACCTCTTAGTCGCTTAGAACATCCACTGCTTTAGCGATCTTAAACAGTCCGCCTTGAAGGCGAGAAAAGACGAAGGATCACTAACAGGATCACCGCTCCCAGGACCGACATCGCCACCACGCCCCAGAAACCGTAAACCGCGATGTTGAATTGGTTGGCCAAGAATCCCCCCAGAAAGGCTCCGACGATACCGATAACGATATCAGCCAGGATCCCCAGTCCCCCGCCCGTCACCAAGATACCGGCGATCCATCCCACCAATCCACCGGTGATGAGGAACCAAACCAGATCATGCAAACTCATTGTGTAATGCATAGACACTCCCCTTTTAAATTCTTGAATTTGATCCTGCTCACTTAACCACCTATTGGGTAAAGCAAGGAATGTACCATCGGAGGACCGAAGCGGAGTTTCTTGAAGCTCCCCCCCACTTGGATAAAAATCGATATCTATAGAAGGATGACTTTTTCAAGCGGGGGCCAAGAGCGACAGGTTATCAAAGTGATAGTTCCGAACTCAATTTGATCCTCTTTCATGAAAATGATCCGCGAAGGATCGAGGATGCCGATCATAAACCCCTGATTGTGCGGCTCATTTCTTGCAGCCATCTAAGACTGATCTAATTTTCAATAACAAGACCAAGGAAATCACATGACCAATGACAATAAATCCGGAACCCTTCTCCCCCTCATCGATGAAGAGGCAACAATACTGATCGAAGAAACCGCTTACCATAATTGGTTGGACCGCGGACGTTACAGCCAGCCGGGCAACGAGTTGGACGATTGGCTTAAGGCGGAGAATCAAGTTCGTAACGGCGGCCGATAAGGCCGATCCGCTGGATGCCCCTATCCACGCGACCCCGCTTCGGTCGCGCAGGATCGCAAGACCAGATCGAAATCACAAAAACCCGTGAACAGAAAGAGGAATTCATGCCTTATGTCATTACTGATAAGTGTCTAGGTGAGGTTTACGCGAATTGTACCGAGGTCTGTCCCGTGAATTGTATCCACCCCGGCAAATACAAGGATCAGTCCTTCATGGTCATCGACCCCGAAGAATGCACCGATTGCACCAGTTGTTTTACGGCCTGTCCCATCGGGGCGATCGTGGAAGACGCGGGTAAGAACCCCGAATATGGGAAGATCAACGCCGAGTTGGCCCCCACCTTCAAGAACAATCCCCCGGCAGTCTCCCGCCCGTCGAACGACCCGCCGAAACGTCCAGAGAACAAACTCGTCGACCTGAAAAAGGCCTGATCTGTTCTTAGAGGGATCGAGTCAAGCCTTGTAATCCCTGCGGTAAATGCCCCAAAAGGTCAGGAAAGCGGTGACTAGTATCGGGCCCAAGAACAATCCTATAAAACCGTACAGCCTCATTCCCCCCAAGATGCTGAACAGCATCAAAAGAAAAGGCATGCGGCTCTGGGAACCGATCAAGGCGGGTTTGAGGACATTATCCGATAACACCGAGACCAAGATGCCGAAGACAAGAAGGAAAATTCCCCATCCCGTATCGTGATTCATCACCCAAAGGGCCGCGGGAATGGTGATCAATACCGAGGCACCCACGAGGGAAAAAACCGCGACGGCCAACCCAAAAAAGATCGATAAGGGCACACCCGCCGCTAAAAAACCGAGCATGTCCGCCACTCCTTCGATAAATGCGGTCACAAAAACGCCTACCGCCACCGCGCGGAAGGTCCCATAGACGCGTCTTAAGAGGGCTTTTTTATCCTGGGGTTTCACGGGAATGATCGAAAGGATCGTTTCTGAGGCTTTTTCTCCATCCCGAAAAACATAAAAAAGGGTGAGCATCAGGATAATTCCGTTGAAGAGCATAATGAGCAGGTGCCCGGCCACCAGGGCGCCTCCCGATTTCATTCGTTCGCCGATCTTCTCCGCGTTGTCCAAGAACAGGGGTTTTAATTCGATATGGAACCTCTCAAAAAAACCAAAGACCGGGTTCAAAAGACCCTGGATATAGGAAGGCGTCCGGTAGTTTTCGATGAAACCCGCGAGGGTGGGACGCAGGTATTCCGCCTGTTGCATGGCCACCCATCCCATCCAAACAATGGGGAGGACGGCAAAGAGGATGATCCCGATCGTCAGGATGGACGCGGCCGCATTTGCATTTTGAAGCCGGCGGAGAACCCGCTTGTACAAGGGGGAAAAAACCAACCCCAACATCTCGGCGCTCAAAACACCCGGCAGGAAAGGTTCGGCTAAACGGAAAGTCTGGTAAGCGATCCAACCAAAAATAATAAAAAAGAAAATGGCGACCCACTGACCCCGGTTCGGCAACATGGAATTCTTCATGATCTCTCTTTAATTTAAGGTCGTTCCGTGGACCGACTTATTCCTTATTTCCCCTTGCCGCCGCAAAGGCGACGGCGATGATCTGCCGGCGTCCACGTTTTTGACCTATGGGCTTGGAAACGCTGGCGTGGTAAAACTCACGGATATTGGCTTGCACGGCCTGTTTCCCGCCTTTCGGAGTGGCCCTTTCATAGCCGCCTCGATCGCTTGCCCTAGTTTGAAAGTCCGTTAACAAATTCATCGATCTTCGTCGCGCAGATAAAATCATTTTCCGACAGTCCCCCAATGTCATGAGAGCTGTAACGCACCTTACAAGTCTTATACCCCACTTCCAGGTCCGGGTGGTGGTCTTCCCGATTGGCGATATAGGCCAAAACGTTAACGAAACCAATGGTCTCATAAAAATTCTTGAACTCAAAAGTCTTGACGATCTCCTTACCCGATAGTTTCCAATCGGACAATTGGGACAAGTACCCCTTGATGAGCGCGACACCCAAAGGATGGTCGCCCTTTTTATGAGGACTACATTTCTTAAGCCCAAGATCTTGATCTAGCGCGGCCATTCCATTCATATTCAAACTCCTTTAAAATTCCTTTTCATCATTTGAACGGCATCGCAATTGGCCTTCTTCACATTCTCATTCAATGGGCAAGAACATCCCCGGATCGGTTCAATTCGAGTTATTGAATCCATTCGGGGACGAGAGGGCTTTTTCAACAGCATCCAGCTCGTCGTTCAATTCGATCTCTTGGTCGCCGGTCAATCCCTTTTTCCCGTTCTCGGCAAGATCGGCTTTCATCTTGTCCCTGATGGCTTTCAAATTGGCCAAGAAGGCATCCGCCTGGACCTGGGTCAGCTTACCGAATCGCGAGTCCGCTTTGACCCGGGCTTCCAGGGCCCTGATCCGGGCCTTGATCGCGGCCTTGGTGGGAGGCCGGCTAACGGCGACCGTAGCGACCGTTGTTTGAGCCAAAATCAACCCCGGCATCCCCATCAACCAGACCGAAAGGACCACAGAGCTCAAGATCTTCATGATGTCCTCCTTGGGTTTGAACGATCAGCGATGATCGTCGTGGTCGTCGTGGCGATCTTCACCGATCCCCACCTTGAGCTCCACTTTATTATGGACCACAGGCTTGCGGTAATGACGGCGGCGGTGACGATAATAGTGATCAGCCGGAACCACGATCACGCGGGCTCCACCATGCTCATCACGGTCATCACGCCGATCTTCGTCGGCCATCGCGACCCCTGCACTGGCTAAGAACAAAAATCCAAACAAGACCTTGAGTACATTTTTCATATTGGCTCCTTGAACGACTTTGAACAGCTTGGATTAACAATCCTGGTCCCGGGACGTTTATTTTTCTCTCACCGTCACCAGACACGAAAGGTTCTTGAAGTAGGGTTTCCTCTTCAAGCCGGCGTTGCCGATGTTGAATTCCAGCACCCGGATCTCTACGTCAAAACCATCACAATGGACCACTCGTAAAACACCACGATCCTCCGGCGTTCCAGGACCCGGTTTCAGAGGGCGATCTGAGAAATTATCGTCAGACCGGAAATCCGAAACCGACAGTTCCCTTAGGGAGGGGACATCCCTGGACTCGTTCGTGTTCAATGGCTCTTGTCCCGCCTCATCCTTGGAAAAAGCGAAGGTATACCCCGTGGTACCCCTTTCCCCTGACCCCGTGGTGACTTGCAGGTAAAGACCATCCCAAACTTTAGCGTAAAATCGAGCGTTCTCCCCCGAGGAGATGGCGGCCAAACTGTCCGACCTGTTGCCCCTAAAGACTAGGTATAAGGAAGCCGTCCTCATTGAGTCCTTCGAGGTGTTATGGGCCAGTTTTGAGAAGATCCTTGTGTCATCGTCTGCTCGGGACAAACCCACGATCCCCAGGGTCAAGGCCGGAACCATCAGCCAACTTAAGATCTTCAATTTCATGGACTACTCCTTTTATTTTTCTAACGGGTTGGATAAAGCAAGAAACGAGCCGGTTTAAACCCGGACAATTTCGCCAGCCATCGTTTTAAAGGCGATCAAAATGAGAGGCCTCCATCGTTTCGATAGCAAAAACCGCCGAACCGGGGCTTGCAGCGGCATCAGTCGAGCTGATTGGTCTTTGCCATCTACCGTCCCGCGCTACGAAGGGATTCGGGACAGTCCATTCGCTCCGTATGGATCTCGATGAACAGAAGGCTGTCCCTTACGGTGGCCTTCTCTAATGCCGCCTCAAGCTCTCCTTCCGTGCGGACATCCAAGCCCACCTCTCCTCCAAATACTTCCGTGAGTTTGTGATAGTGCCACGGTTGGATATCGTTGTAAGAACGGTCGGTGATCACCCGCTCGATCGTATACCCATCATTGTTCATGAGAAATAGGACGGGCTTCAGACCATTCCGGATCATCGTTGAAAGGTCCTGACAGGTGACTTGAAATGAGCCATCCCCCACGAAGAGCACGATCGGCCGATCTTGCGCCGCCATGCCGGCGCCTAGTGTCGCCCCGACCGTATAACCGATCGAACCGTAAAAGGTCTGCCCGATGAAGGTCGCCCCTTCGGGCATGAGCATCTCAGCCACGCTGAAAAGGGACACGCCTGTTTCAGCGATGACGACGGAGCCCTTTTCCAAGAAATGGCTCATGCGATCGAAAAAACGCTTGAGGGTAAGGGGTTTTGACGCGTCCGGACCATAAGGCTCTGTATGCCGGTGGAGAAAACCCTCGGAGGCGGGTTGGATATCCAAAGCCGCCGTATCCCGGCGGATAAGTTTTTCCGCCAACCCAACGACGAAATCACGGAGGGACACATTCCCGTAATAATGATGTTTGATCTTCACCGAGTGGATGTTGGCGCTGATCGTCTTGAAATCGTCAAAGTTCGTTGTAAAACCACCCGTGTTAAAATCGGTCATCAAGGCCCCCAATTGCAGGATGCAATCGGCGGACTCGACCCGGTTCCGAACATAGTCGCGGCTCCTCTCGCCCTCAAAGAGGCCGATGAATTGCGGGTGATGTTCGGAGAGGATGGCCTTTCCCAGCATCATGGTCGTATAGGGAAACCCCGTTTTTTCGAGAAAATAGGAGAATTCCTTTTCCAGTTTGAAACGGATCAACTCCACATCACCGATCACAATGGGTTTGTGGGCCGCCTCCAACATACCAAGGGCTTCCGTGATCGCCTCGGCGAGCGCGTCCGGATCGCTGGGGGCGGACACAGGGAAAAGAAAAGGGGCCGGACGGTCACATTTCATCATCACCACATCCGCCGGGAGACTTATGTAGACCGGCTGCTGTTGGTAAAGGCAAGCTGACAGCACCCGGTCGATCTCAGCCGGGGCGGTTTCACCGGAAACAAGCTGGGTCGAGGCCGCGGTGATCTTTTCGTAGATCCGTAAGGGTATCTGGTAATCGCCCAAGGTGTGATGCAAAAGCGGCCTATTCCGGAAATGGATCGTCGCGGGCGAACCGGTGATCACCACCACCGGAACCCTTTCCGCAAATGCCCCGGCGACACCGTTTACGGCGCTTAATTCGCCCACGCCAAATGTCGAAGTGAACGCGCCAATACCATGGATCCGAGCGTAGCCGTCGGCGGCATAAGCCGCGTTCAATTCATTACAGGTACCCACGTACTTCAGGTCGCTTTTCAAGACCTGGTTGAGGAAACCCAGGACAAAATCTCCCGGCACGCCAAAAAGGTGGTCCACCCCTATTTCCTTCAACCTAATAAGCAGGTACTCCGCGACTGTGATCCTTGGAATTGTCATTGCCCCCCCTTATCTCGTTATTCAATGTTGACCTTCCCTGTTTTTCCGATCTCCTCAAAATGGATATCCTGAGAGGCTATTGGTCATTAAGTCTTTTTCTCGTTTTCAAGTTGGCCCATAAAGCGATGCAGGAAACGATCAGGGCCAATAACGACAAAAAATACAAAATTCCGAATCCTCTTTCGTTTTCCCCGAAATGTCTTTGATCCACGGCCGCCCTATCGTCCGACTTACCCGCGATTTCCTCTAAACGATTCGACCACTGGGCTTGACTAGCCCTGAGTTCCAGATATTTTTCTTGTGAATCCGCGGAAACAAGGAGGGAAATGACCTGGATCCGTCGTTCCAATTCTTTTATCTTTTCCTGGTCGGGCCCTGGTGAAATGGGTGTCTTTTGCTTCCCAGTTCTCCGCAGACCCTCTGTTTTGGCCATCGCGATGGACTTCCCCCCGATCCATATCACTGTTTTTTGTGCCCATCCCCTTTCCGATGTCAAAACCCTGAAAAGAGCCTTGGCCTTTGGGTGGCCTGGATCCATTTCAAGTGATTTCGAGTCCAAGCTAAAAGCCCGGTCAAGATCCCCCAAAAGATAAGCCTGCAAAGCCGTTTCATAATAATCGTCGGCATTTCGTTGGCCCGGCTGCCCCGCCGCCAATAAAAGCGGCGCCAAAAGCAACCATAAACCAAAACCTATTATTTTTGACCTCATCTCGTCTCCTCCATGTTTACCGTTGTGGGTTCCAGCCTTCCCCCATCCGGAATTCCTACCTCAGGGCTGGATGTTTGCCGCGTTCGCTTCCGGTACAAGCCCCTTTTGCTTCGGGGTTTTTAACTTGATAAGAATGTCCTTGATCTCGTAATCATCAGGGTCGAATTCTTCGGCTTTCCGAAAGGCAGAAAGCGCGTCCACCCAATGTTTCTTTCCTAATTCAACGAGGCCCCGGTCATAGAATTCCCGAG
>CAZLND010000003.1:0-27541 GCA_964560635.1 uncultured bacterium
TTTTTTACGTTTTGAAAATGAAATGAGGTCAACTTGAAGGACTTAAGGTTCGGCTATTGGGTGATCTTGGTCTGGGCCGTCGTTTCCTATTCTCACGCGGGCGATTTCTTGGGGCCCGGTCAAGCCGTCGGGGGTACTGTTTCCCTTCCAGCCGGGAAGATCTTCAAGACCGTTTATGCCGCGGGCCAAACCGTATCCATCGAAAAGCCCGTGCATGGGTGCCTTTACCTGGCGGGCGACGACCTTCAAGTCCAAGCGGCTGTGGGAGGGAACGCCCATTTGATCGGAAAAAAGGTTTGGGTGGACGGCCTTCTGGGGAATGATCTGATCGTGCTCGCGCAAGATCTGCGCCTGTCACCCCGTTCCTCCTTGGGGGGTGATCTCGTTGGCGCCGGTAAGGATCTACTGGTCGAGGGCCGTGTTCAAGGCGGGATCTGGGTGGTAGGGAACCAGGTCACCTTGAACGGGACAGTGGAGGGAGGCGGCATGGTCCGGTTCGACCATTCCCTGATACTGGGTCCGAATTGTCGGCTCAAGGGAAAGATCATCTGCTATGGCCCCAACCCTCCCCAGGTGGATCCGGCGGCGGTAGCCCCGGGGATCGACTACCGGCAAAAAGAGAGCGTGGCGATCGGGGTCCACCGCCTTTCTCGTTTTGGGAATATCTTTGGGTTGCCTGCGCTGGTCCGGTTGGCGGCCTGGTTATTAGCGGCTTGGTGTTTGACCCTTGTCTTTCCGGGTTTTCCGGAAAGATTTTGGGGAAGGGTGGAAGATCATCCGGCCCGAGACCTGGCCTTGGGTCTTCTCGTTTTCTTGGCGGGGGCCGTTCTTGTCCCCGTCCTGTTCTTGACCCTGGTGGGCTGGTATCTTTCATTGGCGGTGGGTGTTTTGCTCCTCGCCGCCTTGATCTTGGCCCGGCTTTTGGCTTTTTTTTATTTGAGTTTATTCCTGTGGCGGTTCCTCGAAACGAAAAAAATAAAATTCCCGCCCTTTCGGTGGGTGGCTGGAAGCATACTGGTCCTGCATTTATTGGGAGCCTTTCCTTGGATCGGGACTATCATCTCACTTGGTTTGTCTTTGACCGCGTTGGGGATCCTCGCCCGCTGGGGCAACCGCCTTCGCCAGGGTCATTGATATTTCAATCCGGAAGATGAAATCTTTTTGTGGATGGAACATTTGAAAATTCTCATCGTTAAGATCGGGGCGGTAGGCGATACGGTCATGGCCCTTTCCATGCTGGAGGCCATTGACCGAAAGTGGCCGGGCGCCCATGTGACCTGGGTCTGCGGGGAGGCCGTGGCGCCTCTCGTGAAAGCTCCCGGCCGGGTGAACGAGGTCGTGGTCCTGAACGATCGAAAACTCCTACGGGGCGGGGTAGGGGGGGCTCTTTCGGTGCTGGTCCCCCTGTGGTTCAAACTTTTAGGCCGAAAATTCGACCTGGTCCTTTCCGGCCATTCGGACCCCCGCTACGGGCTCTTGAGCGCGACCGTCATGGCCTATGAACGCCGGAGTTTCGGGAAGGGAAGGGGTGGCCCGGTCCCGGGCCGATATCATGGGGATGAATATGTTCGTCTTGTGACGGATGAGGATGGGCCCGAAGCTTTCAAAGCGAGGATCCCTTCCTTCAAGTTTGAACCTGCGCCAGCCCTTCAAAATGTCCTTTCCGCCGGCGGGAATTTCGTGGCCCTGGCCCCCGGTGGCGCCAAGAATATCCTGCGCGACGACGCTCTGCGCCGTTGGCCGCTGGAGAATTACGTTCGGTTGGCCGAGCTGTTGGTGAAGAACGGGAATAAGGTCCTCCTGACCGGTGGTCCCGGGGATGAGTGGGTTCGTGAAGCCTTTCAGAAAACGCCGTTCATCGATTTGATCGGGAAGACCAGCTTGATGGACCTGGTGGCCCTATATGGGAAGTGCGCCTTGGTAGTGACCCATGACAGCGGCCCGCTCCATTTGGCGATGCTGGCCGGGGCGCCGGTGCTGGCCCTCTTTGGGCCTACGGACCCGGTGGAAAAGGTGCCGGCGAATGGAAAGAACCTGGTCCTCTGGGGCGGGGAAGAGTTGGCCTGCCGTCCTTGTTATGACGGCAAGAATTACGCGGCTTGTTCGAACAACCTATGTTTGAAGAGCGTGACGGTCGAGAAGGTCCACCAGGAAGCCTTACGGTTGTTGAAGAAGACCTAAGGGGTCCCTTCCTTTTTGACCTCCAACAGCAACCTCACCGCGAAGAAATAAATGATCCAATAGTCCAACCGGGGGAAGGTCGAGGTCAGGTTCATGCTGATGATGGTAAAGGCGGCCAGGGCGGCGCCGACCAGCAACAGGATGGACCGGTCCTTCATTCCTTTGGCCGCGTCGGCCATGGTCTTGAGCAGGCCAAAGGCATAGGCCAAGAAGCCCAGCAGGCCCGTCTCCACGCCCACTTCCAACCACATGCTTTCCGAGGTCTGGCCTAGGCCATGCAGTCCCCGGTCGGATTCCAGGGGCGGGACTCCCATCCCTAAAAGGGGATGTTCCTTCCAAACTTTCAAGCTGTGCAGGATGTTCGCCATCCGCCATCCCTCGCTGCTGGAGGGGTTCACCACCCGGGTCGCCATTTTTTGCGGTTCGGTGATCCCAATGAAGAAATCAGCATAGGTCCTGGCCCGCGCGGAAAGGGCCAGCAGACCGAACAAGAGCAGGGTGACCAGGACCACCTGGGTAGTCCGTTTCAAAAGGGCTTTTTGACGGAGCAACAGGCTCCCCAAGAAGATGAGGATCAACGAGAAAAGCGTTCCGAAGATGGCGCTGCGGGAACTGGTCATCCAGGCCGCCACCAGGATGAAGGCAGGGGTCAAGATGGAACGTCCGGGTCCGGACCCTTCCTTGAGGCCGAGGGCCAGGCATAAAGGGAAGGCGAAGCTCAAGGCGCAGCCCGCGTAAGAAGGTTCGTAAAAAAAGGCATGGGGACGGAAAAGTTGGATTCCGTCCAACCGCCCGGCGTCCTGCACGAAACCCAAGGGCAATCCTAAAAAACAAAGGAAGGGCCCGCTCGCGGGCGACATTTGGACGGAGGAGAGGCCCGGGAGCCAGTAGAGGCCGATGAATTCGATCCAGATGAACCCGGCAATGGCCAGGATGCCGAAGAAGAGGCCGTTACGGACGGGGGCCCAGGGGCCGCGGTGAAGGCAAAGGATGGCCGCGCCGCCGATATTAAAGAGGGCCCATCCCCATTTGAGATAGGAATGGGTCAGGTCCCCGCTGAAAGTAGCCGAGAGGATATAAAAAAGGAAGAAGGGGAGCCAGTTGCGGAACAACGGTAAATAGGGTTCGGTCCCTTTCCACTTGGTGAAGGTCGCGCGGGTCAGGGGGGCTAGGATGAGCAAGGCGCCCAATAACAAGAGGAACTGGCCGTAACGGAAATTCAGGTCATGGATCCGGGCGGCGAAGAACATGTCGGCGCTGCAGAGGAAAAAGAGGAAGGTGAAAAAGAGGGTCGGCCCGGGTCCCTTGATGTCCAATAGGACGGGAGAGGTCCCGGTGGAGGGGGCTGGGGCGATCTTGGACGTTCCGCGCAGCCGGGGTGGTTTCGGTCTTGGGCTCATGGGCGGAGTTATATCATCAAATGAGCGCGGGTTCACTGTCCTTTTTGCCGTGATACTGAGGTAAAGTAAGGCCGGATATCATGATTTTGGAGGGTACCGGTTTGGCCCAGGCGCGGTTCGAAAAAACGAGGAGGATCGAATACCTGGATTCGCTTCGGGGCCTTGCGGCACTCCAGGTCATGTTCTCGCATGTGGCTTATATCTTCCCGGTTTTCTGGGAAGCCCTGGAAAAGGGGACCTTCCGGAATGGGTTCGTTTGGGCCATGACCCGCACCCCCTTGCATCTGATGTGGGAAGGGCCCGAGGCGGTCATTTTTTTCTTCGTTTTGAGCGGCTTCGTCCTGGCTCAGTCCTATCTTACGCGCCCGACCCCGCCCTACGGCTATTACCTGATCAAGAGGACCTGCCGCATTTACCTGCCCTACCTGGTGGTCATGGCTTTATGCACCGTCATTTTGCTCATGGTCTTTCCCGTGGACCGGTTGCCGGAAGTTTCGGAAAGGTTCAACGGGATATGGGCCGACAGGCCCACCCTGCGGGAGTCCCTCAAGTATCTGGTCATGATCGGGGATTTCAGGAAACTGGACAGTCCGGCTTGGAGCCTGGCCCATGAAATGCGGATCTCGGTGATCTTTCCTTTCATCGCTCTTTATGTCCTCAGGTACAGGGTATGGGCCAGTCTGGTCCTTTCCGGGGTTGTCATGGCGGTCTATCTGGGATCCGAGCCTTTGGTATTGGGGCATTTCGCGGCCAGACAGATCTTGGAATCGGTCTTCTGTTCGGCGTTCTTTATCTGGGGCTGCGCGTTGGCCAAGTACAGGGAACGGGTCCGCGAGGTCCTGGAACGGTTCGGCCCATGGGGAAAAACGGGTCTCTTTCTCGCGGTCGTGGTCCTATACCATTGGCGGTGGGAACCGTGGGGGCCCTTCCTTAACCGCGATCGGATCGTCGAAGTGGCCAATGGATCGGCGGCACTCTTGATCCTCGGCGCAGCCCTCAGCTATAGGTCCTTCCAGGACTTGCTGGGATCCGGACCCCTGCTTTGGGTGGGCAAGAGGTCCTACAGTCTTTATTTGATCCATGTGCCCATCCTGGTCCTTTGCATTCATTGGCTGCCCGGGGTCTTTCCATTGTTCCTGCGGGTGGTCTTGGGGATCCTTCTAGCATTGACCGGGTCCGATCTTTTTTACAGGTTCGTTGAGAGGCCATCCCTCCAATGGGGCCATCGATGGGCTGGTAAATACCTGGACCGGAGGTCCTCCCCATGAGGAAAGAAGGCGCGTCCAAACGCGCGAGGTCCGGCCTGGAAAAACTATGGAAGTCGGATTTTTTAAGGAAAGTGGCCGCCATTTCCTTGAACCGTGGTTTCGTCATGGGGATGGGGTTCCTCATCTCGGTCGTGTTGGTCAGGGCCTTGGGACCGGAGGGAAGGGGTCTTTACGTCAGCGCCATGTCGGTGGCTTGGATCGGCATCCAATTGGGGAACCTGGGCCTTCATGTCCCCAACACTCTTTTGGTCGCCAGGGACAGGAGAAGCGTGGCCCGGTTGACCGCTAATAGCTTGGTGGCTGGCGCCTTGATCGGTGGAGGCGGAGCGCTCGCCGCCGGTCTTTGTTTCATCCTTTTCCCGTCATGGGCCCCGGTCCAGGGATGGCTTTTATGGATGAGCTTGTTGTGGATCCCTTTCGGGGTGATCTATTACCTTTTTTACAACCTGCTCATCGGTATCCAGAAAGTGGGGGCCTTCGTCAAGATCGATTCGGCTTCCAAAGGCATCCAGTTCCTGGTGGTCTGCCTCTTGGCCGTCCTTTTTCCGGCCCGCGTGGAGATCTTTTTCGGGTGCGGGCTTGCCCTTTTGGTGGTCGGTTGCGCCTGGCAATTGTGGGAACTTCGGCGGCATTTCCAGGAACCCCTGCGGCCCGCTTTCGACCTCTATAAGGGCATCTTCTTCCATGGTTTCAAGGCTTATGGGGTGGCCCTTTTCGCTTTCCTCTTGGTCCGGATCGATGTCCTGATCGTGAAATACCTGAAGGGGCCCGAGCAAACGGGATATTACTCGGTGGCCGCCAGTTTGGCCGATATCATCCCCATCGTTCCCAGCATGATCGGGGTCATCTTGTTCCCGAAGCTATCCGCGCTGACCGATAGCGCTGAACGCTGGAAACTGGTCCGCGGAGCCATCTGGATCACCGGCTTGTCCCTCCTGCCCTTCATGTTGCTGGCTTTCTTTTTGGCTGGACCGGCCATCGAGCTTTTTTATGGCGCGGGGTTCTTACCGGCGGCGCGGGCCTTTCAGCTGTTGGTGCCGGGCATCTATTTCCTGGCCCTCCAAATGGTGGCCATCCAGTTCCTGAAAAGCGAGAAGATCCCCATGGGCATCTTGGCTACTTGGGCGGGAACGGTGGCCTTGAACATCCTGTTGGACTTGTGGCTGGTCCCCCAGTACGGCATTGAGGGAGCTTCGGTGGTCTCATCGGCCTGTTATTTCCTCATTTTCTTGCTCAATCTCGGGATCATCTGGAGCAAGGCACCCGTCTTGGAGCGGGAGGCGCGTTCTTCCCGGGTGGTGGAACGGAAGTGGCCGTCTAGCCTTTTGGGCCACCAGGACGACTGACCAAACGATTCACCTTTTTCCGGTCCCGCCCCTTGACCAACACGCAAGGCGGCGGAGTGGGATGCCATTGGATGGGTTCGTTCCAGTTCAAAGGCACCTGGACGCATTGGTCCGGCCTGGAATATTGGATGACGGCGGCGCTGCGGGTGCGGTAGCTGGTGTTCCTCGAGCCATGCCAAAGGGGCCCATCGAAGATGAAGAATTGTCCCGCGGAAAGGGGCACGGGCACGACTTTGGGGGACTTTAGGAACTTCCGGGATAGGGCAAGGGCGGAGGCGTCGTCCGTGATCCCCATCTCTTGGGGAGGACGTCGGATGAGATGGGAGCCGTTGATGACCTTGAGGGTCGAGGCCAAGGAGATGTTCTTGAGGGCCAGAAAGACCGTCACCCCTTTCCAGCGCAAGTGCTCCACGTCCGCATGCCAGCGGTGGGTGATCCCGGGCCGGTAATGGTTGGCGGAAAAGCCCCAAGCCATGATATCCGGTCCGAGGATGGAAGCGATCCTGTTGACGATAGCGGGATGGCTCGCGATGTCGAACAATTCGGGCAAGTAGGCATGCATGCTCTTTACCCAGGGCCTCTGTTCAAAGGCGTTTGGGTCGTCAGCCATTTTCTCCGTGGGTTCCTGGAATTTGTGGACGAACCTCTCGTGCACCGTGCTGGCGATCCTGGCGCCATTGGGCTGCAGCAGGGGGAAGGGGCCTATCCAGCCGTCCCGCTTGAATCGGGCCAACTCTTTTGGGCCCAGTCTTTGGACGGGTCCCGCCGCGGAGTGGGAGTAGATATCGGTCTTGGAGGGCGATCCGGGGCGAAAAAGGTCACTGGTCGGGCGGTTCCCGTCAATCTTTGTCATGGAAAAGAGCAAGCGTTTGACAACGGTCGAGGACCTGGACCCTGTGGCGAGGATGGAGCGGACCGTGGGTTGTAAGAGTTGCCTATACTTCATGGATTTCCCTAGGTTTTTTCCGGCGACCCATCGATTCTATCCCTCTTGCGCTTCTTTTTCAGCGCCGCCAATAGATATTGACGACCCGAAAGGCGCTCCCTACCGGTCCGTGCGGGAAATATTCCAGGAATTAACCGGGGGTTTCGCACGCGCGGGGTCGACGCGAAAGTATAATCCTTGCGGTGGCCCTTGTTCGGAAGGACGCCGGGATAAAAAAGTTCGTTCGGAGAGATGGACGTGAAGAACCGTAAGATATTGATGGCCAGTTATCACTGCTGGACCTCACCCATCCAGGTGGGAAGCCACCAGCTGGCCCGTGAATTCGTGAAAATGGGTCATGAGGTCGCCTTCATTTCCGACCCCTTTTCACCTTTCCACTTCATGCCGGGCATGAGCCATAGCCTTTCGACGAGGCTGAAGCTTTATCTTTCCGGCGGGCAAAGGTACCTGGGCGGCAAACTTTGGGCCTATGTTCCGGCCGCGCCTCTCACTCCCCACAACAAGCCCTTTTTAAGGAGCCGATGGGTGGCCCGCAATTGGTGGAAGAATACCTTTCCTTCGGTCATCCAAAAGGCGGTCAAGAACGGGTTCGGTGAAGTGGACCTGATCTATCTCGAGAGCGTCTATCAGTATTTTTGGCTGGGAAAGATCCGGCACAGGCGTTCGGTCTACCGCATGACGGACCATCCGGAAGGTTATCAGAAGATGGCCACGGACTCGGTCCGCAGCCTTATCCGCGACATGTACCTGACGGTGTCCGCCGTAGCCTATACGGCCAAGGGCTTGGAACCTTTCGTTCGGTCCCTCCAACCTTACCGCCATTTCTATTTACCCAACGGCGTCCAATTCGACCATTTTGCCGGGGACCGGTCGGGTCCACCGCCGGAATACGCCGCCATTCCCGGTCCGAGGGTGGTCTATGCGGGCTCCATGGAGGATTGGTTCGATTTCGACTTGGTGCGGGAAGCTGCCCGGAGCTATCCGTCCTTCTCTTTCGTCTTGATCGGCCCCGAACAGGAAGCGGTCAAAAGGCTTTCGGACATACCGAATGTCCACTTGCTGGGACCCAAGCGTTACGAGGAACTGCCGTCCTATCTGCGCCATGCCCATGTGGGGATCATCCCCAACAATGTCTGGGACAGGCCGGAGCTCATCCACTACATGAATCCGCTCAAGCTTTACCAATACCTTGCCTGTGGATTGCCGGTCGTCGCCTCTAAGACCAGGGAATTGGTGTCGCTCAAGAGTCCGGCCCTTTTGGCCCCGGACCGTCAGGCCTTCATCAGGCTTTTGGGAAAAGCGATCGAGGAACGACGGAACGTCAGGGAGGCCTTAAGCTTCGCCAGGGGCAGGGACTGGTCCCGAATGGCCCGCGTTCTCCTGGAGGGGGCGGGACGTTGATCCCGGCGTCCAGCTCAGGCCCTTCATGCCGATCCACCTGGACCCGAACTGGAAATGGATCCAACGGGTGAACAGGGGGGGCCAAGCCGTCATGCAAAGGAGCGCGGCCATTTCCAGGAAGGCGAAATAGGCCAGGGCCAGCAGACTTCCGGGCAGATCGTACCATTCCACCCCGTAATGCCTGCCGTAGATCAGGACCCGTCGTAGCCGTTTGAGGTTCAGGATGGGCCAATGCCAATATCCGGTTGCCAGTGCCGCCCATAGGGACCTGGAGCGGACGAAGACCACCGGCGTGAAGAGGTCCCGCAGGAGGCGCTCCAATAAGGCTTCCAAGTGGGTGGTCACGTCCTCGTGGTGGATCTCCAACTCCGGGTCGAACAACAAGGGCTCGCCCTTTTGAACGGCGGTCTGGGTGAGGAACATGTCCCCGCCGGACCGGCCGGTGAAGGGGCCGAAGGGTTCGGCGGGGAAGGCGTCCTTGCGGATGGAAACGTTATGGGAGATGGCTGATTGGCGGGTCAAGCGGGGCATATCCTGGCAGAAAGGCCCGAAGCAGATGATGGTATTGACGCGGCTGAAGATATGGGGCTTGTCGTAATAACTGCGCCCGCCAACACCGATGATCCGGGGATTCCTACGGTAAAGTTCCAAGAGCCTTTTGAGATAGCCTTTTTTCACCCGGCAGTCGCTGTCCCAGAAGACCAAGTATTTTCCCCGGGCGGCCTTGGCCCCCTCATTCTTGAACCCGTAATAACCCAGGCCGGGCCGGTCGAGGAAACGGCAATCAGGGGGGAGCTTGACCGCGGGACGGCCGTTACCCACGAAGAGGATCTCATAGCGGCCCTTCGGGAGGGTTTGGCGGACCTCTTCCAGATAACGACGCATCATCTGTTGGAAGGGTATACGGCCGGTAGTCTTCTGGGTCCCCGTTTCCACGATGAGACTGAGGAGGAGAGTTTTGGGGCGGGAGGGCCGGCTCATCGAATGCCCCGGGCCTTGACCCAGGAGGAGCCGAATTGGAAATGAAGCCACTTCCTTATCAGGGGCGGCCAAATGGCCATGCAAAGGAGGGAAACTCCTTCGAGCAATGCCAAGTAAGCTAGAAAAAGCGGTGAGCAGGCCATTTCTCGCCAGTTTAAACCAACGGCCCTTCCGTAAACTAAAATTCGTCGGACCCTCTTCAACGAGAGCAGGGGCCAATTGAGGAAGGCCAGGGTCCAGGCTCCTCTTTTACTCGAGGGCCTGGCCTTCAGGACCGGCTGGAAAAGATCCCGGAGTGAGCGTTCCACCAGGGTCCTCCAATGCCCGGTCTGGTCTTCATGGTAGGAGATCAGGCCCCGGTGTTGGAGGAAGGGTTTGCCCTTCTTGACGGCATATTGGGTGATATGGGAATCCCCGCCCGTTCGCCCGGTGAAGGGGCCGAAAGGATGACTGGGAAAGGCGGACCTGATCAGGCAAATGTTGTTCACGGTCACCGAGAGGCGCGTGTAGCGGGGCGGATTCTTGAAGTGGGGGCCGAAATTGAGGGCCGTATAGACCCTCCCGAAATAACCGTTACCGTCGTAAAGGGTCAGGCCCCCCAAGCCGATCACGTCCGGGTTGTCCTGGAAGGCCTTGAGGGCTAGGCCCAAGTAGCCCGGCTTGACGCGGCAATCGCTGTCCCAATAGACCAAATAGCGTCCCCGGGCCGCCTTGGCTCCCTCGTTCTTGAAACCGTAATAACCCAAGCCGGGACGGTCCAGGAACCGGCAGTTCTTCCCCAATTCCATCGGGGACTGGCCCTGTCCCACGAAGATAAACTCAAAGCGTGGGTCGGGCAAGGCGCGACGGGCTTCGGACAGGTAGTGGTTAGCCATCCTATCGAAGGATGTCCTTTCGGCCAGTTTTCTTGTACCGGTCTCCACGATGATGGAGACTAAGGGAAATTTCGACAATGCTTTCCTCTTTATTCATCCAATGATCTTGGCCGTGGGACAACGATGAACGGAATAGGGAGTGGAAAGGGAAGATGTCCGGTTTTTTTCTCGTGTTGTTTATCGTGCGTGGCCACTTCCGCCTTTAAAACGCCGGAAGCGCATGTATACTACCAAAAACACCTAGAAGCGGATCGAGATTTAATCGAGGAGCCTGAAGTGATCATCGGTATTGATGGGTCCTGTCTGCAAGGCGTCCGCACAGGTGTGGGCTGGTACCTCACCAACCTTTTGGAAGCCCTGTCCCATGTCCTGGAAGAGGATAAGATCTACGTTTGGATGAACAACCCTAGCCCTGAGGAAAGGGCGCGGGTCAACGAGAACCGTTTCGTTTCCGTCAACGTCACCCATTACCCTTGGGCCGCCCTCAAGCTCACCTGGAACACCTTGGGCACGCCCGCCATGGACAGCCTCGTAGGGCGCCCAGCGGATGTTTATTTCTATCCCAACTACTTACCTCTACCTCAAAAACAGGGGAAAAAAGTCCTCTTCGTCCATGACCTGACCTATCTGACCAACCCTGAATTGGCTTCCCAAGAGACCCTCAAACATTTGGGCCCGACCCTGGAAAAACAGGAAGAAAAGGCCGACCTCATCCTGACCTGCTCCGAATACAACCGCCAGGAAATGCTCAAGCACTTCAAGAATTTGCCCGAGACCAAGGTGCGGGTCATCCCTCATGGACTCCCCGATCCTTTCCGGGGCCCGGCGAAGGCCGATAAGGTCGCGGCGGTCCGTGAAAAATACAATTTGAACCATCCCTATTTTCTTTTCGTGGGGACCTTGGAACTGCGTAAGAATCTTTTGCGCTTGGTCCATTCCTTCCTGTTGTTCAAACAGAAGACCAACGCCGAGCATCAATTGATCCTAGCGGGGCCCAAGGGTTGGATCGGGGATGATTTCATGGGCTTCATCCAATCCCCCCAATTGTTGGGGAAGGTTCGCTGGTTGGATTACATTCCCGCTGATGAACTTCCGGCCCTTTATACCGGGGCCTCAGCATTTTTGTTTCCTTCTCTTAAAGAAGGTTTCGGGATGCCTTTATTAGAAGCTATGGGCATCGGGACCCCGGTGCTTTGCTCCAATAGCGCAGCCATCCCCGAGGTGGTGGGCGATGGGGCTTGGTCGATGAATCCCGGTAACGTGGGGGAATGGGCCAAGGCCATGGAAAGGATCGCTACCGAGCCGACTTTCTCCGAGGTGCTCCGCGAAAAGGGTAAGGCTCGGGTGAGCCTGTTCTCCCTTGAAAACACCGCCAAGCAGACCCTGGCCGCCCTCAAGATGGTCGCCCAGGTCCGCTCCTGATCCTTATAATCTTTAACGAAACTCAAAAGCAAAGGCAATTTGAACCACCAAGACACAAAGACACCAAGAAAAACAAAACGAAATGCTTTGGTTTTACACCGTTTGGAATGCATTTTTCTTTCGCAGTTCTTGGTGCCCTTGGTGCCTTGGTGGTGAAAAATGGGTTTTTTAGAATTTTTTAAACCGGTCCTATTGGATGGCGCGGATGTCTAAAAAACGTAAAAGTCCCGCAGGGCCCACCTCCAAAAGAAAAATAACCCCCAAAGCCAAGTCGAGGCCTCGGCCCAAAATTATCACCCGTCCGGCCCCTGTGGAAAGTCCGGAGAGTTACCTCCCGCTCCCTCGGCCCCGCGTCCAGCCCCAACTTTTTTCCGAGCGACGGAGATTGGAGGCGAATTTCGAGTTCGCCCTCAAGTCACCCAAGGTCTCGGTGGTGGTGGTCAATTTCGACGGGGTGGATCTGTTGTGGAACTGTCTTTTCGCCCTGAAGACCCAGACCTATCCGCCCTTCGAGATCATCCTGGTGGACAACGCCTCCAGTGACGCCAGCGTTCCTTTCGTGAAGGCCAACTATCCGCAAGTGACCATCCTGGAATGCGACGAGAATTTCGGTTATGCCATGGGCTGTAACCTGGGCGTCAAGACCGCCACCGGGGACCTGGTGGTCCTCTTGAACAACGACGCGGTGTTAACGCCGGACTGCCTTTCCCGCATGGTCAAGGAATTCCAGGAAGGCTGGCCCGACCTGGGGGCCTTGGCCGGGACGGTGACGGCCAAGCAAGTGGTGGAAGGGTCGAAACCTAGTTCGTTCCTGGTCCCCAATTTCCTGGGTAACTGGGTAGAAGGACATCTGGCCGAGGCGAATGAGGTCTTTTATCCTGAGGGATGCGCCTTCCTTTACGCTCGTTTCCTGGCCGCCGAGGGGCCCTTCGATCCGGATTATTTCATTTACCAAGAGGACTTTTATTTCGGGTGGCGGCTGCGCTTGGAAGGGAAGGGGGTCGCCCGGTCCCGGAACGCGAAGGTCTTTCACGATGAGGGTGGCACCATGTCCCGGAGCGCCGACTGGAAGGTCGTTTATTACAAGACCCGTAACCGGTGGCTGAACCTTTTCCTTTTTTATAGCGCGGCTAATCTCCTCAAGGTGCTTCCTTGGATAGCGTTGGAAGCCTTTTGGCGGTTGGCGAAGGGTCTTTTCACGGGGTTCGACCTTTTCGCGGGGACCCTGTTGGCGATCCTCTGGATCTTGACCCATCCTGGAAGCGTCCTTCGCAAGCGCCTGGAGGCGCAAGGACGGCGTAAGTTGTCCGATGAACAGGTCCTGCTTTTCAGCGGCCGCGTGGCGCGGGACGGAGGGTTCCTTTCCCGCTCGTTGAATTTCATCTCCCTGCTTTACTGCGCCGTGGTGGGCCTGCCGGTCATGGAATCGCGGCCGGATTGAAACGCAAAAGACCAGCAACATCTTTTCGCCGCGAAGTTCACGAAGTGAAACCGAAGACAAAAAATACTAGGCGAATATTTACAGGGATACGACCGACAAAGACCGATGAAGACCGATAAGTCATCGGCTGTTATCGGTTGTTTTCGGTAGTATCGTTGTAAAAATTCCGTTCCTTTTGTGTTTTTTGTTGTTATGAAGAGGGATGTGGCCCAGTTTTTTTGACTTTTAAGAAGTTGTTGGAAAAGCTTTGCTGAAAGGGTACACTCTGGGCTTCTTGAGCCGATAAGATCCGTTCAACCGCCTGGAGGCTTGTCCTTTGCCCAAAGAAAAGAACAACTCGACCCTCATCGACGACCCACAGCGCTGCGAGATCTGCGGGACCACCATCACCCTTTACCCGAAGGATTTCGCTCCTTGCCCCCATTGCCATAAAAGGATCTGCCGCAAGTGCTGGAGCGAGACCTGGGTGACCAAGAATTTCACCGCCGAGGCTTGCGCCCACTTGGCGGTCAGTGATGGTTTGTCCATGTCCTCCATGGGCCCGGCGGCCAAGACCAGCATCAATTGGGACTGGCAAAAGGCCCTCTTCGCGGTCGTCTTGGTGGCTTTGACGGCCTTGATCCTGGTTTTTCTCTTCAACCTTTTCATCTCGTAAGAAATCCTGGATCCTATTTCGTAAGGGGATCTCATGCCCGCGATTGAACAAAATTCCGAATGTGAGGATGAGGGGCTTCGGATCGCTATTGTCCACGATTGGCTGACCGGGATGCGGGGCGGCGAGAAGGTCCTTCTTTCGCTCATGGAGCTTTTCCCCCGGGCGGATATCTTCACCTTGGTCTACCGGCCCGAAAAAATGGACCCCGCTTTCCAACACCGGCGCATCACCACCTCTTGGCTTCAACGTCTGCCTTTCGGCAAGACCCATTACCAATACTATCTTCCTTTTTATTGGGAACTGATGGGCAGCTTCGACCTTTCCGCCTATGACTTGATCGTTTCCTCCAGTTCGGCTTGCGCCAAGTGGGTGCGGAACCCCAAAAAGGCCACCCATGTCTGCTATTGCCACAGCCCCATGCGCTATGTCTGGGACTTGTTCGATGATTATTTCGGCCCCGCGGCCTCGCCGTTGGTCCGTTGGTCGGCGAAATTCTTCAGGTTCTACCTTCAAACCTGTGACTTGAGGTCCAACGAGGGCGTCACCCATTTCCTCGCGAACTCCACTGAGGTCCAGGAACGTATCCAGCGCATTTATGGCCGGGAGTCACAGGTCATCCATCCGCCCGTGGACGTGGAGAAGTTCAAGATCAAGAGCGGCAAGGGCGACTATTACTTGGTCATCTCGGCACTTGTTCCTTATAAGAAGATCGAATTGGCCGTGAAGGTCTGCACCAAAAGGAATTGGCCCCTGGTGGTGGTGGGGAAGGGAATCGAGGAAAAGAGACTGAAGGCTATGGCCGGACCGACCGTGACCTTCAAGGGATGGGCTTCGGACGCGGAAATGCCGACCTATTATGAAAAGGCCAAAGCCTTGCTTTTTCCGGGTAAGGAAGATTTCGGCATCGTTCCCGTGGAGTCCTTGGCTTCCGGCTGCCCGGTCATCGCTTTCGGTGAGGGTGGAGTGAAAGATACCCTGAAGGACGGGGAAACGGGCGTGTTGTTCCAAGAACAAAACGAACAGGCCCTGGAAGCGGCCATGGAACGCTTCGAAAAAATGAGCTTCGATGGGGCCGCCCTGCGTGAAAGGGCCATGGCCTTCTCCAAGGCCCGGTTCATCTTCAAGACCCAGGTCTATTTCCGCAAGCTTTTCGGCATCCAAGTCCAAGAAACAAATCTTAAACTTTAATAAGCCACTGGTTAAACTATTACGGCTGAACCCTTCGTGGAACGGAAAACAATGAAATTGAAGGTTTATTCAATATTTTCTATCGTCAGTTTCCTCGGCGATGGATTTTTTGTGGCGGCTTCCTTTCTTTCGGCCAACTGGGTCCGTTTCAATTCCGGTTGGGTGGAATCCGGGACGGCCCATTACCCCCATTACCGGGCTTTCCTGGCGCTTTTCATCGTCGTCCATCTGGTCATCTTTAAATATGTGGGTCTTTATCGTAAGAGACGGGGTATCTCCGGGGTCGACGAACTTTCCAAAGTCATCAAGGCTGTTCTTATCTCTTCTGTCCTTATTGCCGCTTCCACTTTCCTGATCCAGTTCTTCGCCTTTTCCCGGTTGGTCATCGGTTTCTCGGCGGGGTTCGTCATCTTCAGCGTTTGGTTGGAAAGGGTCGTCTTGCGCCGGGTCCAGATCGCGCTGCGCCGCAGGGGGGTGGGTGTGACCCGGGCTTTGGTCGTGGGGACAGGTGAAACCGCGAAAGTCCTCATCCAACGCCTCGTCCAGAATCCGGGCCTGGGCTATCGGATAGCGGGCGTTGTATCGGAAGGAAAAGCTTCGGGAATGTTGGAAGGGTTCAAGGTCGTCGGCGCCTTGTCTCAATTCACGAAACTGTTGGGGAAGTACGGCCCGGACGAGGTCATTTTCGCCCTACCCGCCTCCGCCCATGGAGAACTCATCCCTATGTTGGTCACCCTCCAGGATACGGGTGTGAAATACAAGATCGTGTCGGACCTCTTCGGGCTCATTACCAGTCCACTCGAAAGCGACGTCCTGTTGGACATGCCCATCTTTGAGATGAAGGAAGCCCCTTTAAACACCTGGTACAACCGGGTTGTGAAGCGGGTTTTTGACTTCACCTTCGCTATGGTAGGCATCTTGCTCTTGAGCCCCGTTTGGATACTCATCGCCATCGGCGTCAAATTGTCCTCGCATGGACCCATCCTTTTCCACCAAAAACGGGTCGGCCGGGATGGACGTATTTTCCACATGCGGAAGTTCCGGAGCATGAGGGTGGGAACCGAGACGGTAGCTTTCACGGCTAAGAACGACCCGAGGGTGACGAAATTGGGTGCCTTCCTTCGCAAGACCAGTCTGGATGAACTTCCGCAGTTGCTGAATGTGGTGACGGGCCGCATGAGCTTAGTTGGCCCACGCCCCGAAGTGCCAGGATTGGTCGAGAAATTCCAAAAAGAGATACCACGTTATTTCGAGCGGCATCAGGTGAAGTCGGGTATCACGGGCTGGGCCCAGGTGAACGGCTTCCGGGGCAATACCTCTTTGGAAGAGCGCATCAAGTACGACATTTATTACATCGAGAACTGGAGCCTCTTGTTCGACATCAAGATCATCCTACGGACGGTGCTGGATATTTTGGAGCACAAGCACGCTTATTAATTTTGAGTTCGAGAACGGATCTTCATGAAAATTCTAGTTACGGGTGGCGCGGGGTTTATCGGTAGTCACGTGGTGGACGCTTATATTGAGGCGGGACATCAAGTCGTCATTGTGGACGACCTTTCCACTGGCAAAAAAGAGAACCTCAATCCCAAAGCCAAGTTCTATCACATGAACATCCTAGATGAGCGGCTCCAGGATGTAATGAAAGGCGAGGGAATCGAGGCGGTCAACCATCACGCGGCCCAGATCAAGGTCAAAGCCTCCTTGGAAGATCCCTATTTCGACGTGAAGGTCAATGTGTTGGGCTCGGTCCTGCTCTTGGACCTTTGCCGCCGGGCCGACGTGAAAAAATTCGTTTTCGTTTCCTCGGGCGGTGCCATGTATGGCGAAGTGGAGAAGGACCCATTCCCTGAGACCCATCCGGCCCGGCCCTTTTCGGTTTACGGGGCCAGCAAGTTATCGGTGGAACATTACCTGGACGTCTTCGCCCAGAATTTTGGTTTGGAATATGTGACCCTTCGCTACGCCAATGTCTTTGGCCCTCGGCAGGATGCTTCGGGCGAGGGAGGGGTGGTTGCCATCTTCACGAACTGTATGCTCCATGGGGGCGATTTCCAGATCCATGGGGACGGCTATAACATCCGGGATTATGTCTACGTGAAGGATGTGGTGAAGGCTAATTTGCTGGCGTTGGACTATCCCCACAACGACGCCTTCAATATAGGGACCGGGGCCAGTACCACCACCAACGAGCTTTTCGCGACCCTGGCCACGGCCACGGGTTATTCCAAGGCGTCCAAACATGGGGTTGCCCGCTTGGGGGACCTCAAAAAGAGCGTTTTGGACAACTCGAAGGCTAAAAAACTCTTAAAATGGGAACCGCAATACGATCTGAAGAAGGGCTTGGAAGAAACCGTTGCCTATTACAAAAAGTCTTAAGTTCGAAGTGCGAAGTTCGAAGTTCATGAAGTTTTTGAACCTTTGGTTCAAAAACATACATTTACTGCGAACTGCGGACTGTGGACTGCGAACTGGAGTTGTATGAAAGCCATCATCCTCGTCGGTGGGCAGGGAACCCGCATGCGGCCCCTCACCAACCACATCCCCAAGAACATCGTGCCCCTTTGCGGCGTTCCTTTCCTGACCTACCAAGTCCAGGCTTTGCGCAAGGTCGGTGTTCGCGAGATCGTCTTTTCCATCGGTTACCGCCCCCAGGACATCAAGAAAGTCTTTCACAATGGCAAGCATCTGGGCGTAAAGATCCATTACGCCTTGGAAAACCATCCGCTGGGAACGGCGGGCGCTATCAAGAATTGCGAGAAGTTCGTGAAGAGGGCCCCGGCGATCATCTTCAATGGCGACATCCTCACCGATATCCCGCTGGATAAGATGATCACTCTCCATAAGAAGAAGCGGCATTGGGCTACTTTGGGGTTGGTGCGAGTGGAAGACCCCACGGCCTATGGCTTGGTATTGATGGACCCCAAAGGCAATATCACCAAGTTTCTGGAAAAGCCCGCGGCTGAAGAAGTGGTGACCGACACCGTGAACGCGGGTGTTTACGTGTTCGAACCGGAAGTTTTTGACCTCATCCCGCCCCAAACCAATTATTCGGCCGAGCGGGCCCTTTTTCCCCATCTCTTGAAGGACCGCCATCCCTTCGGTGGTTACGTGTGGGAAGGTTATTGGCAGGACATCGGCACCCCCCGCAAATATCTCACCAGCCATTGGGACGTGTTGAACGGGTCCTTTCCGGTCCACGCGAACTTGTCACAGCGGGCCAACAAGATCTATATCGGAAAGAACGTCAAAATGGCAAAAGGCGTCCTGATCAAGGGGCCGGCCATCATCGGTGATGGTTGCGTCATTCATGAGGATGCCCGCATCCTTCCTTACGCCGTCCTGGGTAAGAAATGCGTGATAGGGAAGAAGAGTGTGGTGACCAAAAGCGTCCTGTGGGACGGGGTCACGGTGGGCGACCATGTTCATCTGGAGGAAGTGGTCCTGGGCCGCAATTGCAGTATCTCCAGCCATTCCTGCGTGGGTCACGGTAGTGTGCTGGGTGACCGCGCGCGCGTTTGATCATGGACCAGCCTGGTTTTAAAAAGTCCCTTCCTCTTTCGAGCTTGGTCGACAATCAAAGTGTTGAAACGGAAGTGGAGAACATGGCCCTGCTTCTCCACCGCCGAGGCGACAAAGTCTATGCCACGGGGGTCTATTGCCCCCACGCCGAAGTAAGGTTGGACCCGAGAAATTGTTTTGGGGACCTCATCATCTGCAAAGCCCACGGTTATCAAAGCAACGTTAAAACGGGGGAATGTTTGCAGGAGCCGGACATTCGGCTGAATACTTTTCCAACCGTCATCGAAGACGGTGTTGTTTGGGTGAAACTGGTTTAAAGGGTGTCATTCTGAGGCTGCTTTTGCCGAAGAATCTATGTTCTCGAATAAAACAGAGATCCTTCGCTTTGCTCAGGATGACAAATAGAGCATCGGCACCGATCATGAAAAATCCGGAGGCTTCCTTGGACACCATTCGTTTTGGCACCGATGGCTGGCGGGCGAAAGTCGCCGAAACCTTCACCTTTCCCAATGTCAGGCGGGCCGCTTACGGCCTGGGTGTGACCCTCAAGAAACAAAAAAAGTCCTGTATGGTTTTCGTGGGCTATGACACCCGTTTTTACTCCGACAAGTTCGCTCAAGCCGCCGCCGAAGTCCTGGCCGGACTGGGGCATAAGGTGATCCTGGCTTCCCGTTTGTTGCCCACTCCCGCCCTTTCCCTGGCCATCAAAGCGAAGAAAGCCGACGCGGGCGTCATGATCACGGCCAGCCACAATTCGGGGGCCTACAACGGTTTCAAGATCAAACTGCCGCCCGGTGTCTCGGCACCTTCTTCTTTCACCCAACAAGTTGAAAAGAACCTTCCTAAAGAAGCGCCGGCGATCACTAAAGAAATGAAGATCCCCAAAACCGATTGGCTTCCTTTTTATCTGGAAACCCTTCGTTCCAAGGTCGATTTGACCGCTATTAAAAAGGCGGGGCTTAAGGTGGTCGTGGACCCCATGCACGGAGTGGGGCAGAGACAATTCGAAGGGCTGGTTGCGGGAGGCCGGACGCAGGTCAGGACCGTGGCGGGGGACCGGGACGTATTTTTCGGGGGCCGCCAACCCGAGCCCATCGGCCCCAACCTGGGGCCCCTTTCCAAAGCCATCAAGGCTTGGAAAGCTGATGTGGGTTTCGCGACCGATGGGGACGGGGACCGTATCGGCATGATGGACGAGAAAGGCAATTTCGTGGATGTCCACAAACTCCACGCCCTGCTTTTGTATCACCTTTGGGTGAACCGCGGCATGCGGGGTGGCATCGTTAAGACCGTCTCGGGAACCCTCATGATCGACCGGATGGCCCGCCGCTGGGGCATCCCCATCCATGTGACTCCCATCGGGTTCAAATATATCGGTGAGGTCATGTTGCGGGAGGACATCCTGCTGGGATTGGAAGAGAGCGGTGGTATCGCCGTGAAGGGGCATTTGGCCGAAAGGGACGGGCTCTTGTCCGGACTCCTTCTTTTGGAAGCCCTGGTTTATATGAAAAAGACGGTCGCCGAGGCGGTGGCTTTCCTGCAAAAAGAATTCGGGCCTTTTTATTCGGGCCGCATCGATCTGGAAAATATCTCCTTTGACCGGCAAGCCAAGGTCCTGGGCAAGTTGAAAAAATCCCCGCCCCCGACGGTGGCGGGACATCGAGTGACAGGGGTCAACGCCAGGGATGGCGTGAAACTGGAATTGGAAAAAGGCTGGTTGCTGGTGCGGGCATCGGGAACCGAGCCCTTGCTCCGGCTTTACGCTGAAGCTCCTTCGCCCAAGGAAGTCCAAGCTCTCCTGAACGCGGCCAAAAAAATAGCCGGTAGCTGATGGCCATTAGCTAAAGGCTTTTTGTCGAATAATCCCAGGCTAACAGCTATCAGCTAACCGCCATCCGCTGCTTTTGAGCGTTGACGGGTCCTAACCCCTCCCGTAAAATCGATTCTCTGTTTCCATCAGCCTGACCGACCTAGGAGCCAGGATGTCCTTTTCACCCAGATATTCTCTCGCGGCTTTCCTTCTTCTTTCACTCGTTTGTCCCCTTGAACTCAAAGCCCAACTGCCCGATAGCCAATATTATTTGGATAAGGGGAATGTCTATATCAAGGAAGGGCACATCGAGACCGCCATCGAGTACTTCAAGGAAGCGGTGGAACGGGACCCCTACAACGCGGTGGCCCATAACAATCTGGGCGAACTTTATGCCAGGAAACACGCGACGGACCCGGCCATGCAGGAATTCCATAAAGCCCTTGAGATCCAGCCCCGTTATCCCGAAGCCCTCTCCAACATTTCTTATGTCTATTTGCAAAAAAGGGTCTATGACCAAGCCATCGTTTACGCCAAAAGGGCCTTGCACTATAACCCGGATTTCGGTTCGGCCCATTTCAACCTCGGCATGGCTTATTTTTATCAGAATCAATTCGCCGCGGCCATTCCCGAGTTGAAGGTCGCCGTCCACTTTTTCCCTGATAACATCGATCTCTATGAACGCCTGGGTGACGCTTATATGGCCCAAAAGAACGAGGACGTGGCCTTGGCCTATTACCGACAAGCTATCCAGATCAATCCGGTGGATACCTCCTGTCGGGCGAAGGTGGGCGACATTTACCTGGCTCGGGGTGACGAGAAAAAAGCCATGGAACAGTACCGGGCCGCCACCGACCTGGATGTCAAACATATCCCTTCCCATTACCAGTTGGCCGAGCACTATAAGAGCATCCGTGATTGGAAGAACGCCCGTCGGGAATACCTCACCATCCTGGCGGTCGACCCCGAACAACAACCCCAGGCGCATAAAGAAGTGGCCCTCATTTACGAAAGGGACGAGGAAATGGGGCTGGCCCTTTATCACTGGAACAAATATTTGGAGAGGGTCCCCACCGACGCGGACGCGAAAGCGCACGTGATCGAGATCCGCAAACCCTTGATGACCAAAAAGGAAGCCGAGCAGGTCGCCCGCGAGGACAAGTCCAGGGCCGAGAATTTGGGGAAGGCCGTTCCGACCAAGGTGCCTCCTCCATCCGCTCCCAACCTGAAGGTCCCGGAAGTCTCCAGCGTTCCCTCGGGCCCGGTGGACCAAGCCGTTCCCGTCAGTGTCATCCAAGCCGATACCTCCGCCACGCCTGAAATAGTGACGATCCCCAAGCAACCTTGACCTGAAAAACAGGCCGCCCCGTCTTGAATCAAGGACGGGGACTTCTTAGCCTGACCTGGATCCCCGATAAAGGAAAACCATGAAGTTCGCTATCCTGCTGCCCGTCTATAACGAAGGCGCGACCCTGGAAAGGGTCCTGCGCCGGCTCGCCCAGTTCAAAGATGGCGATGTGGTCATCGTGGACGATGGTTCCACCGATTCCACCCCCTCCATCCTGGAAAGGGTCCAGGTCAAAGCCGTCATCCGCCACCCGGAGAATGAGGGCTATGGCAAGTCCTTGATGGACGGGTTCGATTTTGCCAAGGCTAACGGTTACGACTACTGTGTCACCATGGACGCGGATGAACAGCACGAGCCGGGCTTCATTCCCTGTCTCTTGGAGAAACTGGACAAGTTCGACATCGTTTCGGGGAGCCGTTACCTCGATCCGTTGCTTTCCCCCGATACGCCGCCCGCCGAGCGTTTGGAAGTGAATCGGCTCATCACCGAAAGGCTCCGCCAGCTCACGGGCTATTCCCTGACCGATAGCTTCTGTGGCTTCAAGGGTTACCGGGTGGATGGTTTGAAGAAGCTGAACCTGACCGAGACCAATTATGGCTTTCCTATCCAGGTCTGGCTGCAGGCCGCCAAGGCGGGGTTGAAGGTCGTCGAGTGCGCCGTGCCGCTCATCTATAAGGACCATAGCCGCAATTTCAATAACCAATTCGCCAACCGGGACGAGCGTTTAAGCCATTATTTGCAGGTGATGGAAAGGGAAGCAAAGGTCTTGGGTCTGGCGAAAATTTAGGCCCTGTGTAGCGTTTTAATGCCAAGGGATCCAAGGCCCGAAGAATTGAAGGCGAAAACCGTCGAACTTGTTAAAATGCTTAACGCCTTGATCGAAACCAACGTCGACAAAAGTAGTAGCTGATCCTCGACAATCAACCGCCAAAAGCTTTTTTGGGAGCCGCCTTTGAACGAGATCACCGACAAAACCCCGAAGCGCCACGGGGAAGTCTTTTTCCAACCGGCTTTTTCCCAATGGAAAGAGGAAGCCCTTCGCAACCGCGAGCGGCTGGTCAAGCAGATCGTCTGGGGCCAGTCCGCCCTGAAAGTCCGGGAGGTATTCAAACTTCCCACCGACCAACCCCTGGTCATGTCGGGCCACCAACCGGTTTTTTTCCATCCGGGCCTTTGGGCCAAATGTTTGGCCGCCAGTACCCTGGCCGAGTCCATCTCCGGGACGGCCATTCACAAGATCACCGACACCGCCCTGGCTCCTGAGCATCTCCATTACGTCCCTGAGATCGAGGACAACGGCAAATCCCGCCGCAAGCAGATCGACTTCTTCGCGACGAAGGACATGAAAAACCAGGAAAAAACCATCCCCTACAGTAACCTGCCCGCGCCTGAGTTCGCGGCGTTGGAAAAAATATTCTCCGATGCCCAGGTCTATTGTAGTCCGGTGGTCCGCAATTGCATCCGGAGTTGGGAACCGAAACTCACGAAGGGGCTCAAGAAGGACGCCACTTGGTATGACTTCCACCTTTCCACCCTCCGGACTCTGGACGAGGTTTGCGGCACGCATCGACTTTTCATGCAGGGCAGCAAGGTTTGGGCTTCCGAACCCTTCACCCACTTCGCGGCTTCCTGGCTGTCCAACCTGGCGGAGCTGACCGAATGCTATAACGGCTCCCTGACGGCTTACCGGACCAAGTACGACATCAAGCACGAACTGACCCCCATGCCGAACCTGAAGTTCGAGAATTGGTGGTTCGAGATACCCTTCTGGGGCGTCACCAAGTACCAACAGCGCCATTCCCTTTGGGCCAAGAAGGAAGGCAAGCATCTCCTGATCCGTATCAAGGGCGGGGAAACCTATACGCTCGATTACGACAACCTTCATGGGCAACTGGGGACCATCGCCATATCCCTTTGGCCCAAGGCCATCCCCCAGACCCTCTTTTGCCGGCTCTACCTCTGCGATTTCTTCATCCACGGGACCGGCGGGGCCGCCTACGAGGAAGTGGGCGACATGATCCTGAACAAGGTCTTCAATGTGAAGCCGCCCGCCTTTGGGGTGGTGTCGGCGACTTATCTGGTGGAGCCCAAGGAGAGCAAGGGCATCGACATGATCGTGGATCATGTGGAAAAGATCCAATGGTGGCAGAGAGCCTTGGAACAGAATCCCGAATACCTTTTCATGAGATTCACGTCTTGGCAAAAAGAATTGCCGGGGTTCATGCATCCAGCCTTCATCAAGTGCTACAACGACGAGTCCCTGCGGAAACTGGCCTTGGAAAAGGATCGGTTGGTGAAGCTCCTGCAAGACCCGGCCCAAAGGCCCCAGGCTTCCGAGCAGATCAAGAAGGTCAATTTCGCCCTCTTTGACGGAATGACCGAGGTCTTGAAGATGCTCGAGCAGGGTCTGCTGGACGCCAGCGTGGTCAAGGGCACGCAAGATGTCCTGAATTACCGCGAGTACCCCTTCTTCTGTTACCCGCCCGAGGTTTTCACGGACCTGAAGAACAAGATCCGCAGTGCCGCCAACCCGGGGGCCGAAAAGCCAAAGGTAGCCCAGCCGTAAATGGTCCCCAACGAACAAGTCCTCGCCTTTCCTCGGCAGATCCTCGACGACCTTGGCGTTTTCAACGGGTTTTCTTTCGATCATTCCCGCTATATGGAAGCCATCTTCAAACCCGGCGTTTTGCGTTTCGTCCCCCGGGAGTCGGCCGAGAAAGACTTTACCCTCAAGCAATTGATCCCCTATGTCCTCATCGTTTCCGAGGGGAAGGTGCTGTTCTATGTCCGGGGAAAAAAGAGCGGGGAAACCCGGCTCCAATTGAAGGGTTCGGTCGGCGTCGGCGGGCACATCAACCCGGTGGATGAGGACCTTTTCCAGCAAGGGGATCTTCGGAAAATTTACGACGCGGCTGTTGTCCGGGAGGTCCGCGAAGAGGTCCGTGTGGAAGGGGTGGCCTCCCAAAAGATCGTGGGACTCATCAACGACGACAGCAGTGAAGTGGGGAAGGTCCATATCGGCGTGGTCCATCTCTGGGAACTGAAGAACGGGAAGGTCGAAAAGGCCGAGAGCGTCATTACCCGGCTGGAGTTCTTGAAGCCCGAGGAAATACTTTCCAGCAAGGATGTGGATGTGGAGAGCTGGTCCCGCTTTTGCCTGGAAAAGTTCAACGAACTGTTCAACGTCACTTAAGGCCCTGGATCGCGGCCAATATCATTTTCAACGAGCTTGAAAATTACCCCAAAAACGTAGAAGATTGACCCTCTTCCAACACCTTCAACCCTGTTTTTAAAGGACCTTTTTTGAAACGCGGAATTCTCCTTTTCGTAACCTTGGTAGCGCTTACGGGTTGCGCTTCCCAGCAACTGGTGAAAAACCAACCTTCCGCGGGAAATACCCCTGTTCAACAGGCCCCCGCTACTGGACCCGCGGCTCCCTCCCTGGTGGACCTGCATCCCGTCGTAAGTGATCAAGATTACCAGGCCGCTGTTTCCGAGGCGGGGAACGCCGAGGTCAACCGCCATAATGTAGAAAGCTACCTGACCATCGCCCAATACCAATACAACCGTTCGGAATTTGGTTTAGCCCTCAAGATCTACCAAAAGATACTGGCCGTGACCTCGCCCCTGCCCGAATCAGACAAGGCCCAGTACATGGCGGGGCAGGTCCATTACGAGAAGAAGGACTATCTGCCAGCCCTTTCGGCTTTCCAAGGTGTGCTCCAAAAATATCCCAAGTCCGTTTACGTGGACCAAAGCCGCAAAATGATGGAATTCATCCTGACCTATTCGTTAGGACTGGACGACTTGAAGTCCTTCGTCGCCAATTATCCTGATTCTTCCATGAACTGTTTTGCCTTGTTCCAATTGGGAAGCCATGAGGCCCAGGCGGGCATGCAGGCGGAGGCCGTCGAGCATTTGAACAGCTTCGCCCAACAATGCCCCCAGCATCCCTCGGCTTCGGCGGCCCAGCTTCTTTTGGAATCCCTTCATAACCAACAACAGGGCAAGTCCTGGAAGATCGGGGTATTGGTCCCCAAGACCGGCCGTTACAAAAGTTTCGGGGAATCGGTCTTGAACGGCGTGACCTTGGCGATGGAACAAGCCAACCAAACCGGGGGCACCCGCAAACCCATGTCCGTCTTGGTTCGGGATACGCAGGGCGACCCCATCGCGGCCGTTTCCAAGTTCCAGGAACTGTCGAAGGACGGGGCTTTGGACGCCATCATCGGACCCGTGGTGCCCAATGAGATCGCTGTTGTGGCGCCACAAGCCAACCTACAAAAGATCACGCTCATCTGTCCCTCTGGCAGCCGGGACGGGCTTTCCACCCTCGGGCCTTATATTTTCAGTAACAGCATGACCAACGAGATGCAGGGTCGGGCCATGGCCAAGTACGCCATCGAGAAGCTGGGGTTCAAGCGGTTCGGCATCCTGGCGCCGGATGATGGTTACGGGGAAACCCTGTCGGACGCTTTCCAATCCACCGTCGAGGCCATGGGCGGCACGGTGACGGCCCGGGAGACCTATGCGCCCGCCTCCACGGACTTCAAGAAGCAATTGCTGGCCATGGGCGGCCAGGACCCGACTTCCACCAAAGATAACGACCGCGAGAACAACCGCAAATTGGATGAGCTTAAGTACAACATCAAGAAGGAAGTCGGGAAGATCCTTTTGAAATCCCGCGACACACTGGGTGACTCGGCCGTTTCCCCCAGCGCCATTCCAGTGGCCTTTGTCCCCCTGGTCGAGGGTTTGACCAATACCACTTGCCCCTCCGTGGCCCGGGACATCAACGCGGCTATCCGGTCCAATTTCGAGGGCCAGCCCAATTACCAAATGCGCAAGGACGACCTGGTCCAGCAATCCATGACCCGCATGCCGGTGGAATTCAAGGGCAACACCGTCCCCGTTTCCGCCGAGCATTGGGCCGAGATCGCCCAGGACGCCCAAGCGACCTTGCTGGTAACGGGACGCATCGTTTCGACCAATCCACCCGGGGATTGGAGCGCCCACCCCACTTGGGATTTCATCGTGACCTTCGAGGCCTACCAAGCCCTTCCCAATGGAACCTTCTCCCAAATTTATCGGAAGAGCCTTCCTTACAGCATCTTCAAACCATCAGCCCTCGTCCGTTCCAGCACTAACATGCAGGCTCTCTATCTTCCGGCCCATGCCGTGGAGGTCTCGCTTATCACGTCCCAGGTCCATTTTTACGACCTGAACCCCATCTTCTTGGGAGGGCATTTGTGGGAAAGCCCCAACGTTCTTCAAGAGGGGACGAAGGATGTGGAAGGTTCCTATTTCGTAACGGGGTTCTATGTGGATAGCGCGCAGGGGAACGCTCGGAAATTTGCTGACGATTATTTGAAACGCTTCGCCAAAAGGCCCGACCTCTTGGCCGCGCAGGCTTACGACGCGGCGAGATTGCTTTTGAAGGCCACCGAGACCGCCGCCGGGCGGGATGATATCCGCTCCAACCTCATGGGCATCCGGGATTTCGACGGGGTCACGGGCAAGACCGACTTCGGGGGCCGCGGCGAGGCGAACAAGATCGTGCCGGTCCTCAAGATCCAGGGCGGGAAATACCAGCAGGTTCAATAAGTATGTAAATTGCTGTCATTGCGAGGAATGGCGTGCGAATAGCGCGCCGATAATGACGAAGCAACCCCAGTCTAAATAAGTCTCTTCTCCAAGATGTTTGTTTTGCCGCTGGCAAAACGTTGATTTAAACTGAGGTTGCTTCGTCTTCAGCAC
>CAZLND010000004.1:0-14019 GCA_964560635.1 uncultured bacterium
ACTCGAGCTTTATGGATGATCTTCAAGTCCGGCGAAATGATCAAATTCTCCGGGAACTTGCTCTTGATGTCGTTGGTGATCTTTTTAACGATGAGATTTTGCGAGGGAGCCAGGGTCAACTTTTGGCCGTTGACCTCGATGAAATCGAAGGAAGAGGTATAGCGCTGGGGAGCGATGACGCGGATAAAACCCACCGGGTCTCCCATGGGCGTGAATACCGCGAAAACATCCCCGCCCTTCACCCCAGCCAGGTCACCGATGTCGATGTAATTCCCGCTATAAATATTCCCTTTTCCCTTGAGCGCGATGATCTGGCCGCCCAGGACCCTGTGGTCGTCGAACATCTTGGTCTTTAAAAAGGTTTTAAGGCGGGCAGAATAAGGAAGTACGGCGCCCGTGGAGGGAGCCAATCCGTAGGATGAAAAGGAAGGCATTGGCCCGGCAAGAATTCCGGCCAAGACCAAGAGAAGGCGAAAAGGCCTTTGATGTCTCATGGATACCTCAAGGTAAAGAGGGATAGATGCTTTGAAAACTTATCGGATCGGAGAAAACATAATAATCAAAAAATAAAAAAAGAGGGGGATTTTTTTGTGAAAAATCCCCCTCTTTTAGTAAAACGGGCGGTAATTACAGGCGGGTGATCAACGAGATATAGTGGATACCCCCGATGGAATTGCTGACATAAGCGTAATCGATCTCGAACAGATAGGCCCAGACCCCAACCCCGGCCGAGGGGGTGAAGGAATCGTTGTCGAATTGCAGGCCCTTGGTTTCGAACCCACCCCGGATGGCCACGAATTGGCGGTACCAGTATTCCACCCCAAAGTGGTAGTTGTTCAAAGCCTGGCCGGCGTAGAGGGTGTCCGCGTCCAGATTGATGGTCAAGGTGCTGGTCGGGACCCGCGCTTCCCCGGTGTTCTGACTCTTACCCAATTCCTTGGTGTAGGACAGGCCCAAGGTGGCGCTGGGTTGAAGGACCTGAGTGGGATTGGTCGGGGTGTTCTGCCATTGGATATAGGAACCGCCCGTATAGTCGCGGGCGATGAGGCCGATGGTGAATTCTTTGACGGGTTTAAAGAGGATACCGATGTCCGAACCGAACCCGAAAGCGGAGGCCGTATAGGCGTCGGTCTTCAAGAACTTGATCGTCCCGCCGATGGCGAATTGTTTTCCCAAAAGCCATCCACCGGAAATAAGACCAGCCTGGTCTTGATAGGTGGTGGTGCCGAAAGAATTGCCAGTGGCATCGGTGATGCCGATCCCATCCACACCCAAACGCAAATAACTCAAGGCGTAACTTCCAGCGGACTCGGTGTGGAAAGCGAGGTTCACGAAATCATAGGATTGAAGGTCGTTCGACGCGGCGTGCATGGTCGTGATCTCAATGTCGTCAATGAGAGCCAACCCCGCCGGGTTCCAGTAAGCGGCGGTGGCGTCATTGGCGGCGGCGGCGAAAGCTCCGCCCATGGCCAACGGACGAGCACCCGCTCCCTTGGTCAGTACTTCAGCGGCATAGTCGGTGGACTGGGCCCGGACCAAGATCGGAGTTAGTAAGGCGATGACACCTACAAGTGTCAGAAATCGTTTTGAAATCACAGCTGTCTCCTCTCGTCAAAGAAGGTTGTTCAGGCGTTGTTCACTGGGTATTGAAAAGTCTAACAGTCCAATTTTTCTTTTGCAACTTTGATTTGAGAATTCGTCCTTCAACACGTTGCTCGTCACTTCGTTCCCTTCGAGCGAACATCGACTCTCGTTCAAGTGTCAAAAAGGAGCCAACGAATCGCCCGTTTAACCGGAAAAACCGTCCAGTCGCCGGAACGACCAAGATCCACAAGGCCAACGGACCATTCCAAACGAGACCCGAAAGGTTCGATGATCGAAAGACGATAAAGAACGATCCACTCCCCTTTTACCCTTATCCTTCCATTTCAGGGGCTTTGCCTTAGTTGGGTCTGTAGCTTGTAACAACTTTCGTTCAAGGAACATATCTTCAGGAAAGGCTTTGAAACCAACCCTTTCGCGCCTGTCGATTTGTTGACAAAAGCTTTTAGGGCTGGGTATAGTTTAGCGTTCAATTTTGCTGAAAAAATATTTTAAGCCGCGCCCGATCGACTGGCACTATTCCCCAAGGAGAGCACCGAATGCCCGAGACCAAAGTTTGCGCAAAATGCGGAGCCAAGAACCCGGCTTCCAACAATTTTTGTGAGCAATGCGGCTCCAAATTAGGGATGCCTGGACAGGTTCCCGAAAAGCCGGCCAAACCCACCGCGCCGGTCAAGAACGTGAAAGCTCCCGTCGAGATCGAACCCCGCGAAAGAAGCGCGGCCCCGGTTTCTACCAGCGCTTCCCTTTCCATCGGTTCCCTTTCCTGGATGCAATGGGCCTACGTCGCCCTTCTCGTCATCACCGTTTTCACCCGGTTCGACCATCTGGGCGCCAAGCCGCACCATCATGACGAAAGCATGCATTCCTTTTATTCTTGGCAGTTGTTCCATGATGGGGATTATGAATACAACCCCATGATGCATGGGCCCTTCCAGTTCCATGGGAACGCCTTCATGTATTTCCTCTTCGGGGTCTCCAACGCCACCTCGCGTTATTTGGCCGCCTTCTTCGGATTGCTCACGGTGGTCTTGGCCATGTTCCTTGCGCCATATATAGGAAGATGGGGGGCCTTCCTCGCCACGCTGCTCCTAGTGGTCTCGCCCAGCTTCATGTATTTCGACCGCTTCACCCGCGAGGACGCCTACATGGCAGGCGCTACCTTCATGATGATCGTCTTCCTTATCCGTTACTACCGTTCCAAACTCGCAATGGATCTTTGGCTGGCCACGGTTGGCTTCACGGTGGCTTTCTGTACGAAGGAATCCATTTTTATCACCGTCGCGGTCATCGGAACCTACCTTTTTATCCGGCTCTTGCCTTGGGCCGACGTTTTCATCGCGGGCGGGATCACCTTTTTAGGCATCATCGTGGCCTTCGCCATCATGACCTCCAATCCCACCTTCCCCTATACCACCGATGTCCTCTTGGCCATCCTGGGATGCGCCTTCATCTACACGGCCATCCAGCTTTTCCTTCGCTGGAGGGACAACCTCAAGCGGGGCGCGAAGGCTGAAAGCGAGCTCTGGGGAACCATCTGTTACCTTGGCATCGACAAGATCCAATGGGATATCCTGGCCTTCATCGGCTGGTGGGTCATCCTTTTCGCTTCGTTCCAATTGTTCGGGCTTGACCACCCCACCTTCTTTTCACTGATCCTGTTGGCCGGCTACTTCTTCTTGGTCTTTCGTTTCTGCTGGCTCTGGCTCAACAACGTGGTGCCGACCCTCACCGGTTCCATTTCCATCTTTTTCATCATCTTCACCCTTTTATTCACGACCTTCTTCACTGTCGGGGCCACCCAAGGGGACTTCCTGGGCCGCGTCCACGGCCTCTTGAACGCCATTTTCCAGGGCGCTTTCGGCGGGCTTATTTATTGGAAGGGCCAGCATGGCGTCCACCGGGGCGACGAACCTTGGTATTACTACCTCGTGGAGCTTCCGGCCAATGAACTAGTTTCCTTCTTGTTCTCCATGGTAGCCATGGTCTACTACGGCCTTTTCAAACGCCAAAACGTTCCCTTGTTCCTTTCTTACTGGTACGTGGGTTCGCTGGTCCTCTTTTCTTGGGCGGGCGAGAAGATGCCCTGGCTCATCCTGCATTCCTTGCTGCCGGCCCTTCTCTTGACCGCTTATTTGATCGGCCAGATCATTGAGTCCCGACCCGTCGAGCAATTCTGGAAGGGGGCCCGTGTGGCCGCCCTTTTGGTCTTTGGACTGCTCACGGCTTATTCCCTGCATTCGGCTGTGGGCCTGAGCTTCTACCGTGAGGCCAACCCGGTGGAGCCTTTGGTTTATGTCCAATCCGGCCCCGATTGCCAGGAAGTGGAAAGGATCATCCGGGAGATCTCTTACGGCGAAACAGGCGGGACCGACATGCCCTTGACTATCGAGGATAAGTGTTCCTGGCCATTCGCCTGGCAGCTGAGGGATTTCGACAAGCGGAACCATCCTTCCAGCATCACGGTGGCGGACAACCCCATCATCCTGACCGGCACCGAGGCCGACTCCCAGTCCTACCCCATCTTGAGCAAGGCCGGATACGTCAACCGCAAGTACAAGCTCCGGGTTTGGTGGGTGCCGTCCTGGTTCAAGAAAGGCTTTCCTGGGACCGAGATCAACGCGAACCTGTTCTTCGATTGGTTCTTCAGCAACTTCATTCCCTTGAAGACGGCCCGCCCCGACATGGTGGATTGGAGCGACCTGAAGAAGTGGGTCCTTTACCGCGAGGTCTGGTCGGACATGGGAAGCTATAACATGCGGATGTGGGTGCGGCCCGACTTGGCCCAGAAATACGGCTTCACCGAAACCAACCGTTCGGATGTTCCAGCCGACTATCCGAAACCCGAACCGACTCCCGCGCCGACCCCTGAGAAGCACAAGCACAGCCACTAAGCCGGTTTAGGAAGTTCGAGATAAAGAAAAAGCCCCTGGTCCTTTCGGACAGGGGCTTTTTTATTTAGTTTTAATCTCTGAAACTCGTTTCTAACGTTCAATTTGTCATCCTGAGCGTAGCGAAGGATCTCTGTTTCTCTTGGAAAACACAGATTCTTCGGCGGAAGGCGCCTCAGAATGACAGGCGCCAAAATAATTTTTCAGGGGTTACAGCTTATTTGCGGTGGATAAACTCTACCCTTAAATACTATCCGAGTGGCCGTCGTTCTCAAAATCAGCTTCCAGGCTGAAATACCGTTCGCCCATGTCGCAGCAAATGGTCACGACGCGGGCCTCGGGTCCCAGTTCCTTGGCCACTTTCAGGGACGCCACCACATTGGCGCCTGAGGATATACCCAAAAGCAGCCCCTCTTCCCGGGCCAGCCTTTTGGTCATTCGGTAGGCTTCCTCATCCTTGACCGTCACGATACGGTCCACCACCGATCGGTTGAGCACCGAAGGAATAAAACCCGCCCCGATGCCCTGGATACGGTGCACCCCGGCCTTGCCGCCCGAAAGGATGGCGGAAGCGGCCGGTTCCACGCCGATGATCTTCACCTCGGGTCTCTTGGCCTTGAAATACTCCCCTACTCCCGTGATGGTGCCACCCGTACCGATGCCCGCCACAAAAGCGTCGAACTTGCCTTCCGTGTCCTTCTCAATCTCCGGGGCCGTGCTTTTTTTATGGGCCTCCGGATTCGCCCGATTGGCGAATTGCTCAGGCATGAAATATTCGGGATGTTGTTCCTTGATTTCCTTGGCTTTTCTCACGGCTTCCGCCATGAGCCCCTTGGCGGGAGTGAGAACCAACTCGGCCCCATACGCCTTCAAGAGGACCCTTCTTTCCTGGCTCATGTCCTCGGGCATGACGAGAATGAGCTTGTAACCCCTTTGGGCGCAAACCATGGCCAATCCAATGCCCGTATTACCGCTGGTCGGCTCCACCAGGATGCCCCCTAGCTTCAACAGGCCCTTTTTCTCGGCGTCCTCGATCATGGCCAAGGCGATGCGGTCCTTCACGCTTCCACCCGGGTTGTAAAATTCAAGTTTGCAAAGGATCTGGGCGGAACCGGGCTCGGGAATACGCTGGAGTTTCAGGAGTGGGGTAGTCCCAATGAGCTTCGTGATGTCTTTGGCGAGGGGATAACGGTTTTGGCTCATGGGGTGACTGGTGCCCCTTCCGCCAACAACCGGGCCGTGCATTTATAGATGGGCGATACTTCGTGTAGGAAGGACACTCCGCTTTCCAAGGAGGTCACCCATACCTTTCCCTCAAGCGGGGACTGGGACTTCAAAATGAATTGGAGGATCTCGGAGACCGCCATGGCCGCCATCAAACGCGGGACACCCGGGGCCGGTTCCCCAAAAGCTTTAGGGTTCATTACCTCGAAACACTCCAGGCAGGGGCATTGGCTTCCCTTGTGCGTGGCCAAAAAGAGGGCCCAACCCGTTCCCATCGCCCAAGCGAAAAAGACGCTTTGACCCTGGGATCGGAAACGGCGGCTCAAGGACCGGCGAAGGTCTTTGTTTTGAGTGAGGACGAGGATGGTCGACCCCTGGGGAACGGCGTCAAAGGGGTCTTTCAAGAAGGTGATGAGGGACGCGCCTGCGGCGGTGAGGGCCGTAGTGGCCGCTTCCAAAGCGGTTCCCTCGGCGGCCAGGACGATGGGGGTTTGGGCCCATTTTTGTTGGCCCTCCACCCCGACGCCGGGAAGGATGACCTGACGGGAAAAACGTTCTTTCAATTCGGCGGCGGGGTCCGCCATGTTAGGGGATGCGGCCACGCGGTTACTCGACGATGTCTTTAACAATGGGGTTCACATCGATGCCCTGTTTGGCAAGGTCGTCCAATGCCTTCTTGACCTCTATTTCATCGCCGGCGATCTCCATTTGCACGTAACCGAAGCCCTTGGTGATGGAGGCCCGGCGGATGTTGACCGTGATGTCGTAGTCCTTGATGATCTGGGAAAGGACGGGCTCGGTGACCAGCTTGGTGGGATAGTCCAACTCCACCAATTTTTTAATGTCGGCCATGGTTCACTCCCGATTGGATGGCGAAGGGGTTAAAAGCCGCCCGCGATAGCGGGCACGATGGAGACCTGGTCCCCCGCCTTGACGACGGTGGCTTCCCCTTGCAGGAAGCGGATGTCTTCCTCGTTCAGGTAAATATTCACGAATCGGCGGATCTTGCCGTTCTCGTCGCAAAGGCGATCCTTCAAGCCGTTGTAATTCTGGCCCAGGTTGTTAATGAGGTCGCCAACCGTGGCGCCTTCGGCGTTGACCTCCGCTTGGTTGTTCGTGAGGTTCCGCAAGGGGGTTGGGATCAAGACTTTCACGGCCATGAAATGCCTCCTGGAATGGATCTACGGCTGAATTATGGCTTAAAGGCGCCCGGTTTTTCCAGCCATTTCTTGAATTAGGCGGTCACCAAATGCGCAGCTTCGAAGGCTTCCATGTTGGGTTGGATGACCTTGACGGACTTCAAATGGTCCGCGACCGCTTCCTGGGTCTTGAGACCCGTGCCCGTGATATAGGCCACCGTCACGGCGTCACGATCCAAGGTCCCCGCCTCGACCAATTTCTTGAGACAAGCGATGGTCACGCCACCGGCGGTCTCGGCGAAAATGCCTTCCGTGCGGGCAAGGAGCTTGATGCCGTCCACGATCTCATCATCGGTGGCCATCTCGGCCGCGCCGTTGGACTCAGCGATGGTCTTCAAGGCGTAATAACCGTCGGCCGGGTTGCCGATGGCCAGCGACTTGGCGATGGTGTTGGGTTTCACGGGACGGAAAGTATCCGTCTTGGCCTTGAAGGCGGTTGTGACCGGGGAACACCCGGCGGCTTGGGCGGCGAAGACCCGCATTTTCTTTTCGGGAATGAGCCCGACCTTGACGAATTCCTGCGTCCCCTTCCAGATCTTGGTCAGGAGCGAGCCGGACGCCACCGGCACCACCACTTGGTCCGGGGCTTTCCAACCCAGCTGTTCGGCGGTCTCGAAGCCCAGGGTCTTGGATCCCTCGGCGTAGTAGGGCCTCATGTTGATGTTCACGAAGGCCCATTTGTACTTGCCCGCGATCTCACTGCAAAGGCGGTTCACGTCGTCATAGTTGCCGTTGACCCCGATGAGGTTGGGATCGTAAATGAGCGAACCGATGACCTTGCCCTTTTCCAGGTTGGAGGGGATGAAAACGTAGCGTTTCATACGGCCTCGGGCTCCGTAAGCCGCCACCGAGTTGGCCAGGTTGCCTGTGGAAGCGCAAGACAAGGTGTCAAAGCCCAGTTCCAGCGCCCGGGTGGAAGCCACCGCCACGACCCGGTCCTTGAAGGAATGGGTCGGGTTGGCGCAGTCATTCTTGATGTAAAGGTTGGTCATCCCCAGCTCCTCGCCCAAACGGTCGGCGCGGATAAGGGGCGTGTAACCCTCTTCCAGGGTGTTGTAGTTGGTGCCTTCCACGGGCAAAAGCTCGCGGTAACGCCAGATGTTCAGGGGGCGGGAGGCGATCTTCTCGCGGGAGATATCTTTTTTGATCTTGTCGTAGTCATAAGCCGCTTCCAGGGGTCCGAAGCAGAACTCACAGACGTATTTGGCGGTCTTTTCGTATTCTTGACCACACTCCCTGCACTTCAAGGCTTTCACGTAACTCATCTATTTCTCCTCATTCGCTCCCGGGCCTCCCGAATAAAAAAAGGCCTCCATCAGGAGATGGAAGCCTTTTGTCTTGGGTTTTCCATCTCTCATCTTACCCCGGTTCACGTTAAGGACCGGGGCAGGAATTGGCACCTAACAGTCCTTTCGGACCTGGTTGCCGTGGCTTCATAGGGCCTGTCCCTCCGCCACTCTCGATAAGAGCGTTAAATTGTGAACAAAGTCTACTAAGACTTCCCTTCCCCTGTCAAGGTAGCTTCAGTCGGTCGCCACCTCGATCTTCAATATCTCATATTGCAGCAGACCCGCCGGGACCCGGATATCGGTCTTGTCGCCGATCTTTTTACCTATCAACCCTATCGCGATGGGCGTGCGGAGGGAGATCTTGTTCTTGGCGAAATCGGCTTCTTCCTCACCCACTATGCGGTAGATCTCTTGTCCCTTCGACTTGAGGTCCTTCACCGTCACCACACAGCCGATGGAAACATGTTCCCCGGTGATGTTCTCATCCTCAAGGAGGCGAACCCGGGACAATTTATCCTCGATCTCGCGGATCCGGGCTTCCAGCAGGGCTTGTTCCTGCTTGGCGGCGTCGTATTCGGCGTTCTCCTTCAGGTCCCCATGGGCTCGTGCCTCTTCCAGGGCCTTGGCCACTTGTGGCCGGCGGATGCCTTTGAGCTGTTTAAGCTCATCTTGTAACTTGTCCCTGGTCGCGCGGGAAACGAGAAAATCAGCCATATGAGTCTCCTATAAAAATTGATCGAAAATTATTTAACGCTTTTCTGGCACTTCTGGCACAACCCGTACAACTGCATTCGGTGGGAAGTGATCTTGAATCCATGCTTTCGGCTGACCTGTTCCTGCAACTCCTCGATCTTCGGGTTCATGAACTCGATGTAGGTCCCGCATTGGGTGCAGATCATATGGTCATGGTGCTTGCGGTTGTATTCGGACTCGTACTGGATCCGGCCGTCCCCGAAATCCAACTCCCGGGCCAGCCCGCATTGGGTCATGTGCTTCAAGGTACGATAGACGGTGGCGAACCCCACATGGGCTTGTTTTTCCTTGGCCTTTTGGTAAAGCTCTTCCGCCGAAATATGGCCCTGATGGCCAAGAAAAACCTCCAGGATCAGTTCTCTCTGGACGGTCAGTTTCAGGTCCTTTTCTTTCAGGTACTGGCTGAAGGCCTCGTATTCGAGACCCTTTTCCTTGGTCAAACCTTTCATGGTTTCCGCCTTCGGGAATTTTTCTAAAATGGAATATTTTCGGTCAGTTGAGCAGAACGGGCATCAGGACGTTCGAACGCACTACGTGCTGGAAAGCCCCCGCGATATTGTCGGTCACGTCGCTCAAGGTCTGGAGATAGTCCTCTTCGATATCCCGGTTCTCCACCAGGAAAGAGGTTTTCAACAATACGGACAATTGGCCTTTTATCACCTTGGAGACCCGGAGCATCTCATTGCGGAAATAGTCCGGATGGTCCTTGCGGAGCCTTTTGACGACCCGCGGCCTGGCGAACTTCTTCTGGCCCACTGAGATGGAGGCGATCATCTGGGCCAAGTGGCTCTCCAGCATGGGCCGTTCCACCCTTTGCCCATGGACAAGCCTCTCAATGACGACTTCCAAGTAGGACACATGGGAAAAAAGCTCACGGTAAAGCTCCAAAAAACTCTCCCGAACGTCCGAATCCTGAGATAGGCCCATGGCAAACCCCCGGTACCTGTATTTAAAAAATTATACTCCTTTTCGAACCGCAATCAATCGTGGGCTGTGGGCGTGGGATGGATCTTAGGCAAAAAAAGCGTCAGGACTGGTGGCCTTCCATTATTCAGCCAAAAGCCTCTCAATGGCGTAAGCGAAATCTTCCTCCGGATGGACGCCCACGAAGGACAAAGCCACCCGGCCCGATTTATCGATGAAAAAAGTCGTCGGGATGGGACTGATCCCGTAGTTCTGCATCGTGTCCATGGTCGCCAACCCGATGGGATAATTGATCTGATTCGTCCCGATGAATTCGTCGAAATAACTTCGCGGCTTGTTGTCGTTGGCTTCCACCGAAAGTCCGACCACTTCCAAACCCTTCGGTCCATATTGGTTCTGCATCCTCACGAGGGAGGGTATCTCCATCCGGCAGGGCCCGCACCAAGTGGCCCAAAAATCCAGGACGACCACTTTCCCCTTCAAGACGGCGAGGGTCAGTGTGGGCAACAGCGCCTTCTGGACCTTATTTCTTTTCTTCTCTTTCTTTTTGATCGGCGTCGGAGTGGGCGCGGGAAGATTGAGGAAATTAGCGTTGATCTCCACCGCGGGGACCCGGTTGGCCGGCTTGATCAATTCCGGGATAGTCCCCTGACCACACCCCCCCAAAAGAAGCAAAAGCGGGGCCAGGAACGAAAAACGCTTGGACATCGGCCTCAAAAGAACCCGGTATATTCAACGCGAACGATCCTGGAAAAGAGGCCGCCATTGTTGATATCCCTGAAATCCAATCCTACCCGCAAAGGATTGTCGACGTTATAGATCACGTTGGCGTTGAATTGCCAGGAACTGCTCAAGAGTTTGTCCGCTTCCAGGTTGAACATCAAGGGAGGGGCCACCGCGAAGGAAGTCCCTATGAAGGCTCCCAAGTCCTGGCTGGAATCGAAATTATCGAACTTCACGGCGTTCAGACCCCCATGCACTTGAAGATAACCGACTTGGGGAAATTCATGGCTGACTACGGCGAAAAAACCTTTCTGGAGGCCGGGCGTAAAGCGCCCTGCCACCTCGGTGCCATAGCCCCGGTCATCCCAGCCCAGCCCCAAGGCGACAGGCGCGGTTTTTTGGTCAAGGACCTTGAATTTCAAGGCCAGACGGGGAGATTGGACCAGGATGGTCCCCTGTCCGATGACGTTGGTGGCGTTCCCCGAGAAGCCAAACATGAAGAAGTCCTTGAAGCCCACGTTGGCGCTTAGGTACAAGCCGCCGTTCTCGTACATCTTGGTGAGGATGTCGTATCCCCCGTGGAGCAGTACATAAGCGGTCGGGGCTTCGACCATTTGGTAATTGGTGGGACCGGCGGCGTAGTCGCCTTTACCGGAATTGGCGCTATCCGCACAGAGACCAGCAAGGGGAGTTAAAAGAAGTAAGAAGGAGAAGAGATAGTGTTTAATGGGAAACCTCCTGCTTTTATTTTAGGGGTGCCGACCCCGAAGTCAACGAACAACACCGGCCAAACCATTTCACCACCAAGACACCAAGTTCACCAAGGAAGGCCAGGCAAAGATAAATCTTTATACTTTCCAACATGTTGTCTTTCGGTTTTCTTAGTGCCCTTAGTGCCCGTTCCCCTTGTTTCTCAAAGGGGTTGGTTCGAACATCTGTTTTATTAATACTTCTCGACGAACACCTTTTCAACCTTGCCGATATTCCGGCCCAAGAAACGCTGGGCCTGTTCCTTGAACTTCCGCGAGAGATCGCTGACGAGATATTTCCCCCCGCTTTTCCCCGAAACGGGGATGCCGTGCAATTCCAGGTTGCGATGCAGGCTCTTGGCGGTCTCGTCCGCCGAATCCACGATCCGGACCCTTTTCCCAGCGATCTTGGCGAGGGTTTTCTTCAAGAGCGGATAATGGGTGCATCCCAAGACCAAAGTATCGATTCGGGCCTGGAGAAGGGGCCGCAGATACTCCTTGGCTATCGCTTCCGTCACCGGACCGGTCAATTTGCCTTCCTCGACCAGCGGAACGAACAAAGGGCAGGCCTTGGAAAAGACCTTCGCGGCCGGGAAGATCTGGTGGATGGCCTTTTCATAAGCTCCCGAAGCGATAGTTCCTTCCGTGCCGATGACGCCGATCCGTCCGTTGCGCGTGGCCGAAATGGCCGCCACGGCGCCCGGCTCGATGACCCCCAAGATGGGGATGGAAAATTCCCTTTGGACCGTTTCCAAGGCCCAAGCCGAGGAGGTGTTACAGGCCACGACCACACACTTCACCTTTTCCTTCTTCAGGAAAAAACGGATGATCTGGCGGGCATAACGAATGATGGTGTCCGGACTTTTGTTGCCATAAGGGATACGGGCCGTATCCCCGAAATAGACCAGTTTCTCTTTGGGGAGTTCCTCACGAATGGCCTTAACGACGGTCAATCCCCCCAAACCGGAGTCGAAAACTCCGATGGGAGAGCCCTGCAGCTGTCGGACAGGGCGTTGTTTCAATGGCGGGCCTTCTTGGGCTTGGTCCCCTTCTTACCACTGTCCTTCAGGAGCTTGTAATCGATGGAATCGACCAGGGCTTCCCAGGAGGCTTCGATGATGTTCTCCGAGACCCCAACGGTTCCCCAGGAATCCTTCTTGTCGCGGCTCTCGATAAGGACCCGAACCTTGGCGGCCGTGCCTTCCTTGGCGTCCAACACGCGCACCTTGAAGTCCGTCAATTTAACATCGCTCAAAGCGGGATAGAATTTGGTCAGGGCCTTGCGAAGGGCCTGGTCCAAAGCGTTGACCGGGCCGTCCCCTTCACCCACTGTGTTTTCCAGGACGCCGTTGACCTTCACCTTGATGGTAGCTTCGGAGACCAATTTTCCGTCCCCACGGCTTTCCACGATGACCCGGAAACCTACGAGGTCAAAGAAATTGCGGTGTTTGCCCAAAGCCTTCTTTAAGAGGATCTCGAAGGAAGCTTCCGCCCCCTCGAATTGGTAGCCTTCGCTCTCCATCTTCTTCACTTCATCGATGACGGCCTTGGCTTCCGGGGTATTTTTCCCGAGCTTGATATGACGGCTGTCGGCCTGATGGAGCACGGCCGAAACCCCGGCCTGGTCCGAAAGGACCAGCTTGCGTTGGTTGCCCACCAGGTTCGGGTCCACGTGTTCATAGGCCTTCGTGGCCTTTTGGACCGCCGAAATATGCATGCCGCCCTTATGGGTGAAGGCGTTCTTGCCCACATAGGGCGCACCCACCCGGGGCGTTTGATTGAGGACCTCGTCCACTTTGTGGGAGATCTCGGTGATCTTATCCAACCGCACGGGCCGCAAGAAGGAAACGCCCGTCTTCAAGGCCAGATTCGGGATGAGCGAGGTCAAGTTGGTATTCCCCACCCGTTCCCCGTAACCATTGAGACAACCTTGGACTTGGGAGACCCCGGCCGCGATAGCCGCCATGCTGTTAGCGACCGCCAGGTCACTATCGTTATGACAATGGATTCCCAGGTCCACGCCCGGGAACCTTTGGCCGACCCTTGTCACCACCGCGTCGATATCTTCCGGAAGCGACCCGCCGTTCGTGTCGCATAGGACCAAACAATCCGCCCCGCCTTGCAAGGCCGCTTCCAGGCACTTCAAGGTGAATTCGGGGTTCATCTTGTAACCGTCGAAAAAATGCTCGGCGTCGAAGAAAACCTCATCCACCTTGGATTTGAGGAACTTGATGGTGTCAAAAATGATCTCGAGATTCTGTTCCAGCGGGATGTTCAGGGCCTTCGTCACATGGAAATCCCAGGTCTTGCCCACCACCGTGATGGTAGAGACCCCGGATTTCACCAGGTTCAGGAGATTCGAATCTTCGTTAGCCTTCGTACGGGCACGACGGGTCATACCAAAGGCCGTCAAACGGGCCTTAAGTTTCATCTTGAGGGCCTTCTGGAAGAAGATCGTATCCTTAGGGTTAGCGCCCGGCCAGCCGCCCTCGATGTAATGCATCCCCAGATCATCCAAAGCCTGGGCGAGCAAGAGCTTATCCTCGACCGACAGGTTCAAACCCTGGGTCTGGGGGCCTTCCCGCAATAACGCGTCATAGAGAACTATCTTTTTATCCACGGACTCCCGCCACTTTCTTGCCTAAGTTGAATTTTTTGTGGATAG
>CAZLND010000004.1:14029-27082 GCA_964560635.1 uncultured bacterium
ACAGGTTCAAACCCTGGGTCTGGGGGCCTTCCCTTAGAAGGGCATCGTAGAGAACAATCTTCTTATCCATTTATGCACCTTACTTCCAATATTACTTGTTAAAAGTTTTAAGTTCGAGGTTTTGAGTGTTGAGTGTTTGAATGTTTTTCGCCCGAAACACGGGCGAAAAACTTCTTAAACTAAGAACTTAAAACTCAAAATTCAAAACTGCCTTTCAGCCACGGACTCCCGCCACTTTCTTGCCTAAGTTGAATTTTTTGTGGATAGCCGAAACCGCCTTGGCCACGTCCTTTTGGTCGATGACGACCGAGATCTTGATCTCCGAAGTGGAGATCATCTGGATATTCACGCCCTCATCGGCCAGCGCTGAGAACATCTTGGCCGCCACGCCCGAATGGGAGCGCATGCCCACGCCCACCACCGAGACCTTGGCGATATTCTCGTCGGAGAGGATGCCCGCGGGTTTCAAGGTGCGGGCGGCCTCATGGACCACCTTCATGGTCTTCTTGAGCTCGTTGCGTTCCACCGTGAAGGAAACGTCCGAATGGCCCTTTTCCCCGATGTTCTGGATGATCATGTCCACGTTCACGCCCGCCTTCCCCAGTTTGGAGAAGAGGATGGACGCCACGCCCGGCCGGTCGGGCACGCCCCGCACCGTGACCTTGGCTTCGTTCTTGTTATAGGTCACCCCGCTGATGACCACCTTTTCCATGGCTTTGGTTTCCAGCATGACGATCGTCCCTTCTTTTTCATTGAATGTCGGCCTCACATGGATCTTGATGCCGAAGTTTTTCGCGAACTCCACCGAACGGGCGTTCAAGACTTGGGCACCCGCACTGGCCATTTCCAGCATTTCATCATAACTGATAGCCACCAGCTTTTTCGCGTCCTTCACGATGCTCGGATTGGCGGTGAAAACCCCGTCCACATCCTTGTAAAACTCGCAAACGTCGGCCTTCAAAGCGGCCGCGATGGCCACCGCCGTCAAGTCGCTCCCACCCCGGCCCAAGGTGGTGATCTCATGCTCCTTATTCTCGCCCTGGAAACCGGCCACGATGACGACCTTGCCCAGGTTGAGGGCGGAACGTATCTTCTTGTCCCCCACCTTGACGATGCGTGCCTTGGTATGAACGTCATCGGTCACGATGCCCACCTGGGGGCCGGTAAAGGAAATGGCGTCACAGCCCAGACTTTTCAAGGCGATGGACAAAAGTGCGATGGATTGCTGTTCACCCGTAGCCAACAGAACGTCCATTTCCCGTTCGTCGGGTGTGTCAGTGATCTGGTGGGCCATGGCGATAAGGTTGTCGGTCGTGTCCCCGGGAGCGGAGACTACCACTACCACGTCATGGCGTTCTTTTTTTCGCTTGGCGATACGCCGAGCCACGGACAGCATCTTTTCCGCGTCCGCTACCGAAGACCCGCCGAATTTTTGAACGATCGTAGCCACTGTCTTATCCTTTGATATTGAGAGCTTTTAAGATCTCGCCCATTTGGGGCTTGATGACTTCCGGCTTATTGCTTCGAAGGATGGCCGTATCCGGATCTTTCAACCCATGCCCGGTCAGCGTACAGACCACCCGGCGCTGGCCATCCACGAAATAGCCTTCTTTATTCTTCTTGATGACTCCCGCCAAGGACGCCGCCGAGGCCGGTTCGCAGAAAATGCCCTCCATCGAAGCCAGCATCTCGTAAGCCTGCAATATTTCCTCGTCCGTCACCGATTCGATCAGACCACGGGACTCGTTACGTGCCGCCTCGGCGAGCTTCCAGGAAAAAGGATTGCCGATCTTGATGGCCGTGGCGATGGTCTGGGGGTTCTCGATGACCCTTTGTTCCACGATGGGCGCCGCTCCGGCCGCCTGGAACCCGCACATGCGAGGCAGTTGCTTGGAAATACCCTTCTCTTTGTATTCCTTATAACCCTTCCAATAGGCCGTGATATTTCCGGCGTTACCGACCGGGATGGCGTGGTATTCGGGCGCGTCCCCGATGGTGTCCACGATCTCGAAGGCCGCCGTCTTTTGACCTTCGAGGCGGTAAGGATTGTTGGAATTGACCATCGTGATCGGATGTTTTTCCGCCAACTCACGGGTCAGCTTCAAAGCCTGGTCAAAGCTTCCCTCGACCGCCAAAACTTTGGCCCCATAGATCATGGACTGGGCCAGTTTGCCCAATGCGATAGAGCCGTGGGGTAAAAGGACCGCGCAAGAGATACCCGCGTGGGCCGCGTAGGCCGCCGCCGAGGCGGAAGTGTTACCGGTGGAAGCGCAGATGACCGCCTTGGCGCCTTCCTCTACAGCCTTGGACATGGCCATGGTCATTCCCCGGTCCTTGAAGGAACCGGTCGGGTTAAGACCCTCGAACTTGAAATAAAGCTTCAGGCCATTGCCGAGCTTCTCCGAGAGTCGGGGCCCATAAAGCAACGGCGTATCGCCCTCTTTCAAGGTGATAACGGGTGTCTTGTCGGTCACCGGCAGATAAGCCCGGTATTCCTCTATCAAGCCCTTCCAGTACGCCATGAAAACCTCAAAAACTAAATTTTTACCACAGAGCCACGGAGACACAGAGAAAAAATTCTTTCGCCAAACAAAAGTCTTTTCTTGATCCTTATCAAAATCCACCTCTGTGACTCTGTGTCTCTGTGGTGGACTTGCTTTTACTCGCCTCTTTCCATGCGGATGAGGAGCGTCTCTTCTTGGATGAAGGGCAAGCCATTGATCTTCTTGAGGGCTTCTTGCACGTTTTTCTCGAGCGCCTCGTAAGTAACGATAACGACGGGTACCTTGTCGCCCTTCTTTTGTTCTTTCTGGATGACCGACGCGATGGAGATCTTATTCTCTCCCAGGATACGGGCGATGGCCGAAAGAACGCCCACCTGGTCGAGCACGCTGAACTTGAGGTAATAGCGGGACTTGATGTCCCCCATCTTTTTCAAGCGCTTGATCTGGGGGTTGTCATTGAGGAACCAGCAGTTGGATATCTCACCCGCCACGTTGTCATGCACACTGCGGCTGACGTAGATAAGGTCGCTCATCACCGCCGAGGCCGTGGGTTTGTTGCCGGCGCCCAAGCCGTAATACATGGTGGTTCCGACGAAATCGCCGGTCACCAACACGCCGTTATATTCGCCGTCCACCTTGGCCAACAAATGGTCCTCGGGGATGAGGGTGGGATGAACGCGCACTTCCAATTCGTCCCCTTCGACCTCAGCGATGGCGAAAAGCTTCACCACCCGGCCGAACTCTTCCTTGGCGAACTCGATATCCTGCACCGTGATTCGTTCGATGCCCTCTACATAGATATCCTCGACCTTCACCCGCTTGGAGAAGGCCAGCGAGGCCAGGATAGCCAGCTTGTGGGCCGCGTCCATACCGTTGATATCCAGGGTCGGATCGGCCTCCGCCAAACCCTTCTTCTGGGCCATTTGCAGGGCTTCCTTGAAGCTCTTTTTTTCCTCGGTCATCTTTTGCAGGATGAAATTGGTCGTGCCGTTCACGATGCCGTAAATGGACATGATGTTGTTGGGGGCAAGGCCGTCATTGATGGCTTGGATAACGGGAATACCGCCGCAAACGGCGGCCTCGAAGTAGATATCCACCTTCTGCTGGCGGGCGGTCTCGATGATCTCGTCCCAATGGACCGAGAGGACGGCCTTATTGGCCGTGACGATATGCTTACCCTTCTTCATGGCGTCCAAAAGGTAGGTCCGGGCCGGCTCATAGCCGCCCATGAGTTCTATGACAACGTCGATCTCGGGATCGTTGATCACATCATCGTAGCTGGCGGTCAGCATGCCTTCCGGCACCGCGACTTCGCGTTGTTTGGTCGGGTCCTTGACCACGATCTTCTTGATGCGCAGTTGGGCGCCGACCTTGGCCTCGATGAGGGCGCGGTTCTTTTCCAGCAGGCGGTAAACCCCCTGCCCCACGTTGCCGAAGCCGATCATGCCGATCTGGATGACGGATTTCTCAGTCACGCTTAACTCCCTTTTGAATTACATGGGCTGCGCCCATTTGGACCCGGCTGTGCAAAACCGCTTCGCCGGGTTGCCCTTCCTATCCTCGAAAAATCCGGCATAGCTTTTTCCGAAGTTATCCCCGGCTAAAGCCGGGAACCATTGCAGCGAAGCCGGACAAAAGGACTCGAAATAGCAAAACGCCCCGGTTGGCCTGATGGCCCCGGGGCGTTTGAAGAGATTGAATATTATAGGAATTAACGGCCTAATTCAACCAAAAGGCTCCACTTAAGCTTGTCTAATTGCGAGTCATTGCGAGGAGCCGAGCCGATAGGCTCGTTTGCGACAGTCTTGTGGCGCGTTGGCCCCCCGGGCCAAGCGTGCTTGGCCAAAGGCCAAGTACAAACTCAGGTCTTTTGTGTCTGGCGGGTTAAACCGCCTCTTTGATCCGTTTCAAGCCCTCTTGGATGGTCTTCTCGCTGGTCGCGTAGGAAAGTCGCATGTAGCCTTCCGCTCCGAAGGCGATACCAGGTGTCAGGGCCACCTTGGCCTTGTCCAAAAGGTACTCGGAAAGCTCCATCGAATTGGACCTTCCCGGTTTGAAAAGCCCCTTCACGTTCGGGAACACGTAAAAAGCCCCCGCGGGCTTGAGGCACTTGATGCCGGGAATGGCGTTCAGTCCTTCCACGATCATGTCCCTGCGTTTCTGGAATATCGAAACCATCTTTTGGATCTCGGAATCCGGCATGGCCATGGCGGCGATACCCGCCTTTTGCACGATAGCCGTTGGGTTGGAGGTCGACTGCCCCTGCAGGTCCGTGATGGCCTTCATGACGTTGGTGGGCCCGGCCGCGTAGCCAAGGCGCCAGCCGGTCATGGCATAGGCCTTGGACATCCCATTGACCAGGATGGTCTGCGCCGCCACTTCTTTGGAAAGGGACGGAAAACAAACATGCTCTTCGCCGTAAACCAGTTTGGCGTAGATCTCGTCGGAGACGACCCAGAACTTGTGCTTCAAGGCCAGCTCAGCGATGCCTTCCATGGCCTTGCGACCGACCACTGCTCCCGTAGGGTTGCTGGGCGAATTGAGGATAAGCACCTTGGTCTTGGGGGTGATCTTGGCTTTGAGAGCTTCAGGGGTCAATTTGAATTCAGCGGACTCGGGGCAATCCACGAATACCGGTACCCCACCCGCCAGTTTGATCTGTTCGGGATAGCTCACCCAATAGGGCGCGGGGATAAGGACCTCGTCCCCCGGATTCACCAGGGCCATGAAGATGTTATAGAGGGAATGTTTGGCTCCGCAGGAGGCCACGATATCGGTGGGTTCGTATTTGACCTTATATTCCCGGTCCAGATATTGGGCGATGGCCTTGCGAAGTTCCAACGTGCCCGGAACGGGAGTGTATTTATGGTGACCTTCGTCGATGGCCTTCTTGGCCGCGTCACAGATGACCTGGGGCGTATTGAAATCTGGTTCCCCAGCCCCGAAGTTGAGGACGTCCACACCCTCGGACTGTAGTTTCTTGGCCTTCCCGTCGATAGCCAACGTCATTGACGGGGCAATTTGCTTCATGCGTTCAGAAATATCCATTTAAAACCTCTAGCTGTTAGCTGATAGCAGTTAGCTATTAGCTAAAAAATTTATTTATTTTTCTTTTTTTTTACTGCCAGCTACCCGCCATCGGCTATCAGCTGTTTCAAAAAAGCTTCTTCATGTTCCTCAAGGCTTGGCGGATACGATTGGTGTTCTCCACCAAAGCCATGCGCACGTAACCCTCTCCCAACTTGCCGAAACCCGATCCGGGCGAAACGCCTACCGCCGCTTCCTTCAAGAGCATCATGGCGAAATCCATCGAGGTCATCTTGGCGTATTTCGCGGGTATCTTGGCCCAAAGGTACATAGCGGCCTTGGGTTTTTCAACTAGCCAACCCATCTTATTCATCCCATCAGCCATCACGTCGCGGCGTTCTTGATAGACGGCGGCGAGCTTGCGGAGGTTCTCTTCCGGGCTGTCCAGGGCCGTGATAGCGGCCACCTGGATGGGCGTGAATATCCCGTAATCCATATAGCTCTTGATCTTGGCTAAGGAAGCGATGACCTTGGCGTTGCCGGCGCAAAAACCGACTCGCCAACCGGCCATATTGTAGGACTTGGAAAGGGTGAACATCTCCACGCCAATATCCTTGGCGCCAGGGGTCGCCAAAAAACTGGGCGACTTATAACCGTCGAAAACAATGTCGGCGTAGGCCAGGTCATGAACGACGAAAACCTGGTTCTTTTTGGCCCACTTAACGATGTCCTTGAAGAACTCCGGCTCCACGCACATGGTGGTGGGATTGTGAGGAAAGTTGATGATGAGCATCTTGGGCTTGCGACTGGATTTAGCGAAAGTCTTTGTTAGGTTCCGCAAGAAAGCTTCCGGGCCGTCCAAAATGGGGATGGTCACCAGGGTCCCCCCGGCGATGATGACGCTGTAATGGTGGATGGGATAGGTGGGGCTGGGCACCAGCACCTTGTCGCCGCGATCGATGACCGCCAGCCCCAAATGGGCCAGACCTTCCTTGGAACCAATGACCGATACGGCCTCGGTCTTCGGGTCGATGGGCACGCTGTATTTGCGGTCGTACCAGCGGGAAACCGCCTTCAAAAAGGCCGGGATACCCTTGGAAGTGGAATAACGGTGGGACTTCTTGTCCTGCACCACCTCGATGAGCTTATCCACGATGGGCCGGGGCGTGGGGTTATCTGGGTTGCCCATGGTGAAGTCGATGACATCCTCCCCCTTCTGGCGGGCGGCCAGTTTTTCCGCGTTCAAGCGCGCGAAAAGGTAAGGGGGGAATTTGCTGATAAGTTTTGAACCTGTTTGGATCGGCATAAAACCAGCCTTTAGCTGTCAGCGGTTGGCTGTCAGCGAAATTCAAGATGTTTTACTTCGTGCCCTTCGTGTACTTCGTGGTGAGAGATTTTTTAAAGGTTCACTTTCGGGATGCTGGCGAACTTGTGGTATTCCACCGACCGCTTCTTGAGCTTGGCCTTGTTCAAGGCGCCGATGGACTTGGTCCCGAAACCCTGTACGGTGAAGGAAGCCACTAGGTTCCCGGCGATGACGGCTTGTTTTAGAGTCAATTCGTTGATCTTGTTGGCTCGGGCCAAATAACCGATGAAGGCCCCGGCAAAGGTATCCCCCGCGCCCGTGGGGTCCACCACATAGTCCAGCGGAACGGCGGGCGATAGGAAGGTCCAACCCGGCCCGAACATCATGGCGCCGTGCTCCCCTTTTTTCACGATGACGATCTTGGGCCCCATCTTTTGGAGTGCCCGGGCACCTTTCATCAGGTGCATTTCTCCCGTCAAAAGACGGATCTCCTGGTCATTCACCACCGCCAGGTCCGTTTTCTTGAGGACCTTAATTAAAGAAGGCTTCGTAATGTTGATCCAAAGGTCCCGGGTATCCAAGACCACGAATTTGGGATCCACCATTTGCTTCAAAACGTTCATCTGCAGGTCCGGGTGAATGGCCGCCAGGAAGACGTAAGGGATATTGCGGGACCTGCCGGTGATGCGCGGGTCGAAACGCTCAAAAACCCCCAGGTCGATCTTGACCGTATGGGCGACCGCCATGTCGTTCTCGTAATAGCCCTTCCAAAAGAAGGTCTTCCCCTTCTCACGGGTCACGAGGTCGGTATTGATGCCTTTGCGACGAAGCATCTTGAGGTCGGCTTCTTTGAAATCATCCCCCACCACGCCCACCATGCGCACGGGAGCGAAAAGGCAGGCCGCCAGGCTGGAATAGGTTCCCGCCCCGCCAAGGGTGCGCGGCACCGAGCCATAGGGTGTTTTCAGGCCGTCATAAGCCACCGAACCAACGATCAAAACCTCTGACATGGAAAAACCTTTCAAAAATAATTTTTACCACGGAGACTCAGAGAAAGACTTTTTAGTTTTCCAAACTCAGACTTACGGCTCCCTCTGTGTCTCTGTGACTCTGTGGTGAAATTTAGTTACACCTGATCAAATAAAACATACTTCCGGTTATAGCAACAGATCACGAAAACCAGGACCGCCAAGATACTGTCCCCCGTTAGCTTCAAGATGAGGGGATTGTCCTCGTGCTTATTACACTTCACCTTCAAGCCACGGGCTGTTTGGCTCACGAAATAGTAATGTTTTTCATGGTCGTAGGTTTGAGCGGGAAGGAACCCTTCTTTGATCAAGGCATTCTCATCGATGATCTCGGTAACGGGCTTATCGGCGTGAGCGGCATTCCATTGGTTCACCGCCTTTTGGATGACGGGAACGCGGGCATAACAGTCCAACTCGTCCCGGGGGATGAAAACTTGGCGCAGGACAAAGGTCGCCGCGAAGGTAAGGACCCAGCAAACGGCGTAGATCATCAGGCCGTTCTTCAAAGTCAGTTTCTTGTTTTTGGATATGGTTGCCATGGGACCCCCGAAAATTCAGACGAGTATATCAAAACACCTGGAATTTGGGGCCTATTTCAATCTTAATGTGGTCTAACTTTTTTCTGTCATCGCGAGGAGTGCCCCGCGAATAGCGGGGCGTTAACGACGTGGCGACCCCAGTTTAAATAAGCCCTTATCCAAGGAAGTTTATTTCGGAACAGAGGTTGCTTCGTTATGAACGTCCGTCTATTCGACGGCCATTCCTCGCAATGACGGCTAACCCTAAAACTAAACCACTACCACCCAGTTCACTTCCCGATGACCGTCATGTTCACCTTCGACATTGGTATCTCATAAACCAGGGGGTCGAAGCTGTTCGGCAGTTTGCGCATCACGAAATAACTCTGCTTGGTCCGGGCAATGAGATGGAATTGGCCATGGTCGTTCGCTTCCTTCACCCAAGCGGGAAAAAGCTTGTAAGCCCCGGGCTCGAAAATAAAAATAACACCGTTTTTCTCGTCCAAGTGCGACTTAACGTACATGGCTTCTATCGAAGCCGCCCGCCTGCACAATTCAAAAGTGCCCTTGAAAAAGGACAATAGAAAACCCGCGGCCAACAAAGCGGCCGCTGGTATCAACAAGAAGGAGATAGTGTTCCTTGTCATCGCGAAAAGCTTCCCGAAGAAAGCCTTAGCTTGCCGAAGGTTCCAAAGAAGGGTAAAGACCAGGGATAACCCCAGGATGATGACCGCCCAAATTTGAACCGGGATGATCTTGATGACATTAAAGGCGAAAAGCAGGACCTCATAATTCGAGTAGTCCCCCATTTCCACGCCCAATTCCCGGTTGTAAAAAGTGATATAGGTGTGACCCCAGAAATAAAGGATGGTGGTCAAAACCGCGCCCCAAACCAGGAAAGCGAAATACATCGGCTCGGTGCCGTGCGTATGCTTTTCGGTGTTTGGCGAATTGGATCTTGAACTCGTTTTCGGAGCAGGCATTTTCGACCCCTTTTAAATATTCTTAACCTTCAGTGAACACTTGATAACTTTTATCCCCTACCCGTCACCAAGACCGGCCGTCGATTGGCGTAGGAAATATTCAAAAGCATTCCAATGGCGATATAGCTAAAGACTAGCGAAGAACCTCCATAACTTATAAAAGGAAGGGTGAGACCCGTCACCGGCAAAAGACCCACGGTCATGCCGATATTCACCACGATCTGCACCGCGAAAATGCTGGCGATACCCAGGGCCAAGAGCGACCCTTCCCTGTCCCGGGCTTTACGGGCGATCTCGAAGGATTTCTGGAGCATGATGTAATAAAGAGCCAGGACCACGATACATCCCACGAAACCCCATTCCTCGCCCAAAACTGAAAAGATGAAGTCCGTATGATGCTCTGGAATGAACGAAAGCTGGGTTTGGGTGCCTTGAAGATAGCCTTTACCCGAAATCCCCCCCGAACCAATGGCGATGACCGATTGGATGATGTTATACCCCGCTCCCAGCGGATCGTCCTGCGGATTGATGAAAACCTGAAGCCGTTCTTTTTGGTAATCCTTCAAGAAATGCCAGACGAGCGGCAAGGAAGCGCCCCCCATCACGAAGATGTAGGCCAGCCAGCGGAATTGGATGCCCCCCACGTACATGATGATGAAAGAAACCGGCACCAAGAGCAGGGCCGAACCCAGGTCCGGTTGTTTCAGGATGAGGACGAGTGGAACACCCAGCATGGCCAGGAGGAAGAAAAGCCTCCCTATATAGAACAATTCCACCGTCTTGCTTCCGATATAACGGGCCAAAACCAAAAGGATGGAGATCTTCGCCAGCTCCGAAGGTTGGAATGAAAGGAATCCCAACTTGATCCAACGTTTAGCCCCATTGGTCTCGTCCCCGATGACCAGGACCGCCAAAAGGGAGATGAGGGCGACCCAATAAAACACATAGGAGGCTTCTATCCAGAACCGGTAGTCGATGCGGGAAAAAACCCACATGGCGAAAAGGGAGATGACGAACCAGAAAAGTTGTTTGCGCCAAAGCTGGGAAGCGTCGCCCCCGTGGGTCGTGGCCGAAAAGACCACCACAATGCCGATGACCGACAGGCAGAAAACCCCAATGACGAGGCCCCAGTCGATGCTCTTGAGGTAGGATTTTATTGGGTTCTGCATTTAACTATCCCCATTCCGTACGATTTACGAACCATCAAATTTGAGGTTTTTCGACAATAAACCATTATCTCGGGGGAATATTCGCCGCCCTTTGGAGGTTTTTTTATTCACTGGGGGCAGATTCATAAGCAGTAGCAGAATCGGGGGCTTCTCTTGCCGAGTTGATCTCTTGTTCTTCTTTCCATTTCGCTTCATTCTCTTTCATTCTTTTTTCTTCCGCCAACTTCTCCTCTTGTTCTGCCCTTCTCTTCTTTAATATCTCAGGAAGAACAATATCCCTTTTATAAACGGACATACTTCCACTGGCGTCGCAATAGGGGCATGGTTGGAGCCCGCCGATCAAAGTCCCTTTCCCGTAGCAATTGGGACAGGGCACTTGATGGATATAGGGCATCATGACGAACCAAAAGAATACAAGTAATAGCGCGGCTACTCCGGCAACGATATATCGAAACATAACGCCCCCCCTCTTTGACAATCTGCTGCCTCAAACTTAATCGATATTAAACCCTTCGGCAGTTCTTGGTTGTTTTCTATTTTTCCCTCTGATAAACAAAGCAAAGATCAAGCCTGATAATGAAAGAGCAAAATTAACAACAAAAACGCTGAGAGGCAACGAGAGGAAGGCCTCCCAAATCTGAGATCTCTCAGCATCCCAGGTCCATGGGATTGCCACAACAATTACCAAAAGTAACATTCCCAATATTTCTAAAAATATATTTTTCGGGATCATCAAAAGCGCTCGAAAATATATTAGAAAAGGGATGACGTTCAACACTCCAAAGATCGGGAAATCATAAAGAGTGTGCAACTTATGGAATTCGTACGCTTTCCACGAAGAGACTAAAATCCCGGCTGGAACGATTAACAAAAAATAATTAAACCCGATTTTTTTATCTTTTTCTTTTTTCACCAATAGAATTTTAAAAAAATCACTCACAAATACCCTTCCTACATCGAATAGTCAAATTCAATCCTTTTTAATCGTCCGCTCCGGGTCCCCGCGGTGGATAAGTTTAGAATCGGCCTTAAAAGCCTAACTATTCGGCTCCCACTTGTTTCCCCACCGAATTCCCATATTCCACTTTTAAAAATGCCCCCCCGTCGTAGAAAACCCCTCTTTTCCAACAATAAGGAAAATGGGTCAGGATAGAATTTATACTTTGGGGCCAAACTATTCAAAATAACTCAAAGGGTTTTCGTTGGACCAACGCTGCATAAGGCCAGGCCTTGTCCGGGTGCCCTGAAAACCGGGTTTGCCGGGAGGGCTGGCAAACCCCGACATAGACGAAGTGCCGGTAAGACCAGGAGTGCTCGGTAGATAGTTGGTGTGATTGCGCAGGAAAAGAAGTGGACTATTCGTGATGTCGTAGATCACGCCACCCTCCCCCCAGCCGATGTGGACGCCATGAGAAGAAAAGACATTGGCTCCGATGAGCCAACCGATGACATAACCTTTATTATTACGGATCATATTGGTATCCAAAATGAGACAGGGGAAACCCTTGCTGTTGAAAAGCCATTCAGCCATAAATGCCTCTATTTCTCCGATTAAGACTGTTTTACCACTTTTTTTGTCTAATGCGGGTCCCCATTCCGTACGACCTGTCTGCCGAAGCTTTAGCGTAGGTAGATTTGCGAACCATTAAATTTGAGATAAATCGATAGATATAATCACCTCAATAAAAAGCGTAAAACATCCCATCCGTAGGGGTAAACAAGGAATCCGCCGGTCAGAAAACAACCAATTACATCGCATATATAGGGCCAATTGTTTTTCCTTCTCTCCTGCCACCAACTCCAAAATCCAAAAGGAAAAGCGATTAAACAGGCGACCCCTAGAGTCCTTATATATAGATAAAGTTCGATTCCAAGACCCATTTGCAGCGGCCCGTCATCCCAGGGGTTATAAGACGGATCAACTATTTCATGCATTTGCATATCTTGATATTGTCCAAGAAGAAACCACCCAACCCATGCGATTACCCCAACCCAAAAATTTAAAATTCCTTTTCTCGATCCAAAAAGCTTCTCGGACCGAACCCGTTTCCTGTTAGTTTGTGATTTCACCAACGCTCCCCATTCCGTACGACCTGTCTGCCGAAGCTTTAGCGTAGGTAGATTTGCGAACCATTAAATTCACAGTAATTCGAGGATAAATCACGACAAGTGATTAATAAGGCCTGTATAGCATCCAAAATCAGGGGTAATCCTTCGAATAAACTCGCGTCCCTGTAAAACAGCCTAAGCCTTTGCATATTAAATTCAGATCATCAAAGTACTTACCGGTAAATTTTCCAGAATAAATCTGTTTGGATTTGTTGACCCCAATTTGAGCACCACCTTTTTTATTCCATCCCATCGGTTTCGAATAAAGGACACGTTCACCAATTTCGAAAGATATTTCTCCATTAGATTTAATACTCAGGTTTGAGACAATTACTCGAAAATACCCCTTTTTATTTCCATTTTCGTTTTTTTCACTCCCCCATAATTCGCCAATAAATGTTCCATCTTT
>CAZLND010000005.1:0-26865 GCA_964560635.1 uncultured bacterium
ATTCCTGCATGGCCATCATGGAGGGCGGCGAGCCCAAGGTGATCGCCAACGCGGAGGGTGCCCGCACGACCCCCTCAGTGGTGGGTTTTTCCAAGGCGGGTGAGCGTTTGGTGGGCCGGGTGGCCAAGAACCAAGCCATCACTAACCCGACCAACACGGTTTTCTCCATCAAGCGGTTCATGGGGCGCAAGCTTCACGACCAAGAAGTCGAGATGGACAAGAAACTCGTCCCCTACAACTTGAAAGAAGCCTCCAACGGCGATGTTCGGGTGAAGATCGACGATAAGGAATATTCGCCGCCCGAGATCTCGGCCATGATCCTGCAAAAGCTCAAGGCTGACGCGGAAGCCTACATCGGCTCCGAGATCAAAGAAGCGGTCATCACGGTGCCCGCCTATTTCAACGACGCCCAACGGCAGGCCACCAAGGACGCCGGCAAGATCGCCGGGTTGGACGTGCTACGCATCATCAACGAGCCCACCGCCGCGGCCCTGGCCTATGGCTTGGACAAAGATAAGAAGAACGAAAAGATCGCTGTTTATGACCTGGGCGGCGGGACCTTCGACGTCTCCATTCTGGAGCTGGGCGACGGCGTTTTCGAAGTGAAGTCCACCAATGGGGATACCCATTTGGGCGGGGATGACTTCGACCAAAAGATCATCCAATGGCTCGTGGACGAATTCAAAAAAGAATCAGGTGTGGACCTCAAGAACGACCGCATGTCCCTTCAGCGCCTGAAGGAAGCGGCTGAGAAGGCCAAGATCGACCTCTCGACCACCCAAGAGACCGACATCAACCTGCCTTTCATCACGGCGGACGCCTCGGGCCCCAAGCATTTGAACGTGAAGCTTTCCCGCGCCAAGCTCGAACAGCTGGTGGGGGATTATGTCGACAAGACCTTGGAACCCTGCCGCAAGGCCTTGAAGGACGCCGGACTTACGGTTGAAGAGATCCACGAGGTGGTCCTAGTGGGCGGCATGACCCGCATGCCCCTGGTCGTGAAGACCGTGAAGGATTTCTTCAAGAGGGAGCCCCACAAGGGCGTCAACCCGGATGAGGTGGTGGCCATCGGCGCCGCTGTCCAGGGCGGTGTCTTGAAGGGTGAGGTGAAGGACGTCCTCTTGCTGGACGTGACCCCCTTGTCCTTGGGCGTGGAAACCTTGGGCGCCGTTATGACCAAGGTCATCGAACGCAACACCACCATCCCGGCCAAGAAACAGCAGACCTTCTCGACCGCGGCGGATAGCCAAAGCACCGTTTCCATCCATGTGCTCCAAGGCGAGCGCGAGATGGCGTCGGATAACCGCACCTTGGGTCGGTTCGACTTGGTGGGCATTCCGCCCGCCCCGCGTGGTGTGCCCCAGATCGAAGTGACCTTCAATATCGACGCTAACGGCATCTTGCAGGTCGGCGCTAAGGATCTTGGCACCGGTAAGGAACAGTCCATCCGCATCACGCCTTCTTCGGGATTGTCCGAGGATGAGATCAAGAACATGCAGAAGGACGCCGAGCTTCACGCCGAGGAAGACAAGAAGAAGAAAGAAAAGATCGAGGCAAAGAACCACGCCGATACCTTGGCTTATTCCACCGAGAAGGCCTTGAAGGACTATGGCGACAAGGTGGACGCGGATACCAAGAAGGCCATCGAGGAAAAACTCGAGGCTTTGAAGAAGGTTCTGCCCGGCGACGACGTGGAAGCCATCAAGAAGGCCGCGGAAGAATTGTCCCAAGCATCCATGAAGCTGGGCGAGGCCATGTACAAGGCCACCGAGGGCCAGAAAGCTCCGGGAGCCGAAGGCGGTAACGGAGGTCAGGCCGAGGGCGAGAAGCCCAAAGAAGGCCCGGTCGACGCCGAGTACGAGCCGATGGATAAGGACAAGAAGTAAAACAATCTAACCACCAAGGCACCAAGACACCAAGTGAAACGGGAGTCTTGGTGCTTTTTTATTTCGGGACAATGTGTGCTTTTGCCAAGTCTTACGTCGTTATTCTCCCATCAGAAGTGTTAAAATCTTTTGCCTTCCTTGGTGTCTTGGTGCCTTGGTGGTGAAAAATTTTTGAGGGTCATCGGTTTATGTCCAAAAAAATCGCCATCCTGGGTTCGACCGGCTCCATCGGCATCTCAACACTCAAGGTCGTCGAAAAGCTCAAACCCTCCTTCCGAGTCACCGGTCTTACCGCTTACCGCAACGCGAAGGATCTGGCCAAACAGATCAAACTCTTCAAACCCAAAATGGCCGCGATCATGGACTGGAAGTTCTTCCCGGAACTGAAGGCCCTGACCCGTGGAACCTCCACCCAGATATTGGCGGGGGAAGAAGGGGTCGTGGCGGTGGCGGCGGAATCGGGAGCGGACCTAGTGCTTTCGGCTATCGTCGGCGCGGCGGGATTGAAGCCCACCCTGTCAGCCATCCAAAAGGGCAAGGACATCGCCCTCGCTAATAAAGAAACCATGGTCATGGCCGGGGAAGTGGTGACGAAGGCCGCCAAAAAGTCCGGCTCCAAGATCCTTCCCGTGGATAGTGAGCATTGCGCGGTATTCCAATGCCTGGCCGGGTCGGTCAAGACGTCCGATATCCATAAGATCCTTCTGACCGCTTCCGGCGGTCCTTTCCGCAACCTGGACCGTAAGCATTTCCCCAAGATAACCATTCAACAAGCTTTGAAACATCCCACCTGGCGTATGGGCCCCAAGATCACCATTGATTCCGCGACCCTGATGAACAAAGGGTTGGAAGTCATCGAAGCGCACTTCTTGTTCAATGTGCCCTACGAAAAGATCGACATCGTTATCCATCCCGAATCGGTCATCCATTCGATGGTGGAATATATCGATGGTTCGGTAATGGCCCAGTTGGGAACGACCGACATGCAGATCCCCATCCAGTACGCCTTGACCTATCCGGGCCGGGCCAATTCCCCCGTCAACCGGTTGGACCTGACGAAAGTTAAAAATCTCAACTTCCAGGAACCGGACCGGAAAAAATTCCCCTGCGTGGACCTGGCCTACGAAGCCGGCGAAAAGGGAGGCACTTATCCCGCCGTGTTAAACGCCGCAAACGAGGTGGCGGTGGCCCGTTTCCTGAAGGGGGAGATTTCCTTCACCCGGATTCCTATAATTATCGGCAAAACACTACGCAAGTACCGGCCCCTGACAAACGGAACCCTCAATGGTATATTGTGGGCCGATCAATGGGCCCGTACTGAAGCGGCAAGGATTCAATAATCAAATGAACAATATTCTTTGGATCGTGGAAGTGGTCTTGGCTTTCAGCTTCATGATCGCCATTCATGAAGGCGGGCATTACCTGGTCTGCCGCCTCTTTGGCGTGGATGTGGACGAATTCGCCCTGGGCTTCGGGCCCACCCTTTTCTCCCGCAAATGGGGGAAGACCCTTTACGCCATCCGCGCAGTGCCCCTCGGTGGATTCTGTAAGCCCAAGGGCGGCGACTTGAGCGGGGAAACCGCCGAGAAGATGTACGAGAAACCCCCCGAACCGGGCGACTTCCTTTACGCTTCCTGGTGGAAACGCATCTTCATCTTCTTGGCCGGCCCTGGCATGAACCTTCTTTCCGCTTTCGTCCTTTATTTCCTGATCGCTTGGATCGTGGGTGACAAGGCCCCCATGGAAAAGCCCATCTTGGGTTATATGGCACCCCAAAGCGCCGCCCAAGTGGCCGGCCTTCAAGAGGGCGACCATCTTCTCAAGGTCGATGGCCAGGTCTTCGTGAACCTGTACCGCGCCAAAGAGGATATCCTCGAGAAATTGGATAAGGACCCGAAAAAGGGCGTGGTTTTGACCCTGGACCGTAAGGGCCAGGTCATTGAGAAAGTTTTAAAAGGCGACCTGAAGGACCCTCAATTCGAGCTGGGCATCGACCCGCAATATCCCACCATCATCGGTTCCCCCCCGCCTTCTTCCCCCGCTCGCAAGGCCGGGTTGCAGGAAGGGGACCAGATCTTAAGTGTCGATGGAACCAAGGTCAGCAAGTGGATGCAAATGACCGACCTCATCCATCATTCCACCACCGATGACATTCGCCTGGAGGTCTCGCGGGGTGGCAGGACCTCGGTGGTGACCTTGAAAAAGATATATGACGGCATGGGCAAGCACATCGGTCTTTCACCGCCCGACGCTGCCGAGTTCGATACCCGGCCCATCGGCTTGTCCGAGGCCTTGAGCCAATCCTCCTTGAAGATCGCAACGATCACGGTCCGCTACGCGGGCGCCCTTTGGCAAATGGTGACGGGCAAGATCAACGCCAAGGATAGCCTGGGCGGGCCCTTGACCATCATGCGGTTCATGTACCAACAGGCTTCCTTGGGTTGGGAAGCATTCGCTAATATCGTCGCCTTCATCTCCCTCATCCTTTGCATCATGAACCTCCTGCCCATCCCAGTAGTGGACGGGGGACAGATCGTTCTTTGCTTCGTGGAAGGGCTCAAACGCAAGGCCGTGCCGGTCAAGATCCAAATGGCTTATCAGCAGGTGGGTTTCGTTCTGGTGGTGGGGCTCATGCTTTTCGCCGTTGTCATGGATTTCTGGAACCTTTATTTGGAAAAGTTCCAAAGCCAGATCCATTGAGCCGCAATATTTAATTTTGAATTCTTAATTATGAATTTCGGACAATTTCATCCCGGCAATACCGGAATGAAATCACCATAATTTAAAATTCAAAACTCACAATTCAAAATTGACTTTCCAAGGAGGGCTTTTTGAAACTTCACGAATACCAGGCCAAGGAGATCTTCGCTAAATACGGGCTTCCGGTGACGCCGGGCGTCCTGGTCAAGCATCTTTCGGAAGTGGATGCCGCCTTGAAACAATTCCCTCAGGGACCTTGGGTGGTCAAAGCCCAGATCCACGCGGGCGGCCGCGGTAAGGCTGGCGGTGTGAAGTTGGCTAAGAGCGAAATGGAAGTCCACGAGAAGGCCAGCGCCATCCTGGGCATGACCCTTATTTCCCCCCAGACCGGACCCCAAGGCAAGCTGGTCAAGAAGATCTTCATCACGCCCGCTCTCGATTTCGTTAAGGAACTTTACGTCAGCGTGGTCCTGGACCGCGCCAGCCGCACCCCTATCATCCTGGCTTCGGCTGAGGGCGGCACGGAGATCGAGGAATTGGCCGAACACAAGCCGGAGGCCATCCTGCGCGTCCCCGTGGATCCCATCGAGCGCTTGCATCCTTACCAAGCGCGCCAATTACATTTGAAGCTGGGATTGCCCCCGGAGAAGATCAACCAAGGCGCGGCCCTGTTCCAAAAGCTGGTGGACCTTTTCATGGATTTGGATCTTTCCATGATCGAGGTGAATCCCCTCGTGGTCCAAAAGGACGGTAGTCTCCACTGCCTGGACGCGAAGGTGGATTTTGAGGACAACGGCCTCCCGCGGCACAAGGAATACGCCGCTTGGCGTGACCCGGACGAGGAGGACGCCCGCGAATTGCAGGCGGCTGAACACGGTCTTTCCTATATCTCCCTCGATGGATATATCGGCTGTCTGGTCAATGGGGCCGGATTGGCCATGGCCACCGCGGACGCCATCCAGCATTTCGGCGGCTCCCCGGCCAACTTCCTGGATGTGGGCGGCAGCGCCTCCCAGAAGGCGGTCACCCAAGCCTTCAAGATCATCCTGTCCGACACGCGGGTGAAGGCCATCTTGGTCAATATCTTCGGTGGCATCGCCAAGTGCGACGTCATCGCGCAGGGAATCATCGACGCGGCCAAGGAGGTGGGTTTGAGCCTGCCCCTGGTCGTACGTTTGGAGGGCACCAACGTGGAAAAGGGCAAGGAACTACTGGCCAAGTCGGGCTTGAAATACCAATTCGCATCCAGCATGGATGAGGCAGCCAAGTCGGTCGTCGCCGCCGGGGGGGTGAAATCATGAGCGTCCTTCTTGATAAGAACGCCAAGGTCATCTGCCAAGGTATCACTGGCACGGCAGGGCTTTTCCATTCCAAGGCCTGCCGGGATTACGGCACCAAGATGGTGGGCGGGGTCACACCGGGCAAGGGTGGCACCGAGATCGAGGGTTTCAAGGTGTTCGATACGGTGGAACAAGCGGTCTCCAAGACCGGCGCCAATACCACCATGATCTTCGTGCCCGCGCTTTTCGCGGCGGACGCCATCTTGGAAGCGGCGGCGGGGGGCATCAAGCTCATCGTGGCCATCACGGAGGGCATTCCGGCCAATGACATGGCCAAAGTGAACAAGATCCTCAAGGGTTATAAGGACGTTCGGCTCATCGGTCCCAACTGCCCCGGCATCATCACGCCGGGCGTGGCCAAGGTCGGCATCATGCCGGGTTATATCCACAAGCCGGGTAAGATCGGCATCGTCTCCCGTTCAGGGACCCTCACTTATGAGGCGGTTTGGCAGGTCACCCAATTGGGGATGGGCCAATCCACCTGCATCGGCATCGGCGGGGATCCCATCGTGGGCACCACCCACATCGACGCCATGGAGATGTTCAATAACGACAAGGACACCCAAGCGGTCATCATGATCGGCGAGATCGGCGGCAGCAACGAGGAACAGGCGGCCGCGTATGTGAAGAAGCACATGAAGAAACCGGTGGCGGCTTTCATCGCCGGGATCTCGGCCCCTCCGGGCAAGCGCATGGGACACGCGGGCGCTATTGTTTCGGGTGGGAAGGGTACGGCCAAGGAAAAGATCGCCGCGTTGGAAGCGGCGGGCATCGTGGTAGCTCAAAGCCCGGGTGAGATCGGCAACGCGCTGATCGAGGCCATGAAGAAGGGCAAGGGCGGGAAAGGGAAGGTCTCCAAACCCGCCAAGAAGGGCAAAAAGAAAAAGTGACCTGAAAGGTCATCCTGAGCGTAGCGAAGGATCTGTGTTTTATATCAACACATAGATTCTTCGGCAAAAGTCGCCTCAGAATGACAGCTTTATCAAGGCGGTCCACCCTTGGGTGGACCGCCTTTTTTATTTGTAGAAGGCCTTCATGGCTTCCAGGATGAAGGCTTCCTGTGGTCCCCAGATCCGGGAATCAGTGGTATTGAAGACCGCGAAGGTCTTAGCCCCGCAAGCGGAAGCCAGCTGGGTGATGCCGCTGTCGTTGCCCAAGTAACCGCAGGCTTGGGTAAGGACCGCCGCGATCTGGATGAGGCTGAGGGGTTGGGCGGGTATCTTCACTCCGGGCACACCCGAAAAGGTCTTTCGGATATCGGACAGCCAATTCATCTCCGCTTCTCCCCACAAAACCAATATGGGTTTCTTGGCCTCGCCTGCGGTCTTTTCCGCCGCGCTCTTGAAAAAGGACAGGGGGGCGTTCTTCGAAGGGCTTCCACTGCCGGGATGTAAAACGAAAGGATTGGGGACCTGAAGAGAATCGCAAAGAAGTTTCCCCTGAGTCCTCAATTCGGCAGATATCTTCAAATGGGGATGTTTCGCCAGATCTTCCATCGTCTCTCCGGGCGGCAAGGCGGTTCGAAGCCAATATTCCCCCGCCCATTTACCCTCCTTCATGAATTCCTCGAAAGTGCCGGAAGGTTGATGGGCCTGCATATGGGGATGTTTGGACAGGGCGTCCGAGATCCTCGCGTCGGGATCCTTGAAAAAAAGATAAACATGGCCGAAGTCCTTGAAAAAATCCGCACTCAGGGAGTCTTCGCCCGTGGGGTCATATAGGGATTGTAGGACCGGGTCGAGGGACATCACTTCATCAACTCCTAAAAGGGAAGCGCCTAGGTCGCGGTAGGGAAAGGTCCCGGCCACGGTCAAACTATGGCGGGATTGAAGATACTGCAAGGCGGGGAGGGTGACGATACAATCGCCCAGGCTTCCGGCGGCCAGGACCAGGGCTTTTGTTGGTTTTTGCATAAAAGGATTATAACCAAAGCGGTTAACCATGCGACAAGGAAGGGGTCTTGGCTTGAAAAGGCGCCCACCCTGCCGGATAATCTGAAAAAGCGCTCACAGTCGAAAGCAAGCCGAGCCCAACCAAAGAGGCAAAAGTGGACCATCAATTTTATGAGATAAAGAGACGCAAGACCCGCCCCGTGATGGTGGGCAAGGTCCAAGTGGGCGGGGACGCCCCCATTTCCATCCAATCCATGACCAATACCCTCACCTACGAGGTCCAGGAGACCCTGGACCAGGTGAAACGCCTGGAAGACGCGGGCTGCGAGATCATCCGCGTGACGGTGGAGAACCAGAAGTCCCTCAAGGCTGTTTCCAAGCTCAAGGCCAAGATGAAGGTTCCTTTGGTCGCCGATATCCATTTTGCCTACCAGATAGCCCTAGGCGCTATCGACGAGGGCGCTGACAAGATCCGCATCAACCCGGGCAACATCGGCGGCATGGACCGTTTGGCCCAGGTCGTTGAGAAGTGCAAGAAATACAAAGTGGCCATGCGGGTCGGGGTCAACTCGGGCTCGTTGGAAAAGGACCTGCTCGAAAAATACGGGCATCCCACACCCGAAGCCATCGTGGAATCGGCCATGCGGCACATCAAGTTCATCGAATCCCTCGGTTACCACAACATGATCATCTCCGTGAAAAGCTCCCACGTGCCCACCATGATCCGGTCCTACCGGCTCTTGGCCGAGCAATGCGATTATCCCTTTCATGTGGGCGTCACCGAGGCTGGCACCAAGATGCAGGGCATCACCAAGAGCGCGGCGGGCATCGGTGCCGTGTTGGCCGACGGCATCGGCGACACCATCCGTGTTTCCTTGACCGCCGACCCGGTCGAAGAAGTGAAGGTCGCTACCCATTTGCTCCGTTCCATGGGCTTCCGCAAGGAAGGCGTGGAGATCGTCGCTTGCCCCACCTGCGGCCGCTGTCACGTGGACCTGGAAAAGATGGTCGATGAAGTGGAGACCGCCACCCTGACCATGAAGACCCCCATGCGGGTGGCCATCATGGGTTGCGTGGTGAACGGCCTGGGCGAGGGCGCCGAGGCGGACGTCGGCCTGTGCGCCGAAAAGGGCCACGGGGTCATCTTCGAGAAGGGCGTGGAAAAGACCCGTCTCAAAGAAGAGGAACTGGTGCCGAACTTGATCGAGGAGATCAAGAAGCGCGCCGGCGAGATGGATAAAGCCGCCAAAAAGGCCTAAGGCCTTAACCACCAAGGGCACCAGCCCCCGAAGAACTTCAGGACGCTGAAGCTCTCCGGGGGTCCACCAAGTACGACCTTAAAATTGTCTTGCTGAAACAATTCGTTCGAAGAGAATAGTGTCCTCATTGGGCCACGGGTTTCCGTGGCCTAATTTTTTATCCCACCTAAAGCCTTAGTTTTACCAAAGCCTTTCTTGGTGAACTTGGTGCCCTTGGTGGTTCAATCTTCGTTTTGAGGTTTTAAATGCGAGTCTCCAAAGCCCTCATTCCCACCGTCAAGGAAACGCCCGGCGAGGCGGAGATCCCCTCCCATAAGCTCATGCTCCGGGCCGGGCTCATGCGCAAGGTGGCCTCGGGTATCTACGAATATCTTCCCTTGGGCCAAAAGGTCATCCTGAAGGTGATGGGTATCATCCGTGAGGAAATGGAGCGTGGCGGCGCGCAGGAAGTGCTCCTGCCCATCATGACCCCCGCCGAATTGTGGCAGGAGACCGGCCGCTGGCAAAAGTACGGTAAGGAACTGATGCGGGTCAAGGACCGCCATGACCGGGATTATGCCCTGGGACCCACACACGAAGAGGTCATCACGGACCTGGTCCGCCGCGAGCTCAAGAGCTACAAGCAACTTCCCATGAATCTTTTCCAGATCGCCACCAAATTTCGCGACGAAGTCCGTCCCCGTTTCGGAGTCATGCGCAGCAAGGAATTCTTGATGAAGGACGGTTATTCCTTCGACGTGAACGACGAGGCCTCCGACAAGACCTATTGGATCATGTTCGAGGCTTATAAACGCATCTTCAAACGCTGCGGACTCCTATGTTCGCCCGTGGAAGCGGACTCGGGTCTCATTGGCGGAAGTTTCACCCACGAGTTCATGGTGTTGGCGGAAAGCGGTGAAGCGGCTATCGCTTTGTGCGAGGCCTGCGGTTACGCGGCGAACATGGAAAAGGCCTTGGGGGTGCCGACGCCTTCCGCTGTTCCCCAAGCGACCAACGAGGCTTTTGCTTCTGTGGATACTCCCGGAAAATACACCGTCGAAGAGGTTGGCGCCCTCCTGAAACTCCCGGCCTCCCAATTCATCAAGACCCTCATCTTCCTGGCGGATGGCAAACCCGTGGCCGTGTTGGTGCGTGGCGACCACGAAGTGAACGAGGTCAAAGTGCAGAACGCCTTGGGAGCGACCGAACTGGTCCTGGCCTCGGCGGAAAAAGTGATGGAAGTGACCGGCGCCCCGGTGGGGTTCGCCGGGCCGGTGGGACTGAAGGGCGTCAAGATATTGGCCGATAACGCCTTGAAAGAGGGCCATGATTACGTGACCGGCGCGCTGGTCAAGGACAAGCATTTGATCCACGTGGAGATAGGGCGCGATTGTGCCGCTCCCTGGTACAACGACTTTAGGAGTGTGGTGACCGGTGACGGTTGCCCCAAATGCGGCAAGCCCCTGAAGACCGGGCGTGGTATCGAGGTAGGCCAAACCTTCAAACTGGGAACCAAGTATTCCAAATCAATGAAATGTGTCTATTTGGGCGAGGACAGCAAGGACCACGAGGCCGTGATGGGCTGCTACGGTATCGGGGTCACCCGCACGGTGGGCGCCACCATTGAGCAGCACAATGACGCCGACGGCATCCTCTGGCCCATTTCCCTCGCGCCTTACCAGGTCCATCTTCTCTCGCTCAATCCCGCCGACCCGGAAGTGGTCAAGGTCGCCGACCAATGTTACGAGGATTTAAAGAAGGCCGGTTATGAGGTTCTTTATGATGACCGCACTGAAGCCACCGCCGGGTTCAAATTCAAGGACGCGGATCTTTTGGGACTGCCCCTCTCGGTGCGTATCGGCGCCAAGGGATTGAAGGAAGGCGTGGTTGAGGTGAAACGCCGCCGCCTAAAAGACGTGGCCAAGGTCACCGCGGCGGAGTTGATGGATAAGGTGAAGGAATTCGCCGGTGAAGAATGGAAGCTCTGTACACCCTGAGTTAAGGACCTCCAATTGAAGATCGCGCTCGTCACCGACACTTATTTTCCTCGCATCAATGGGGTTTCCACCTCCACCCAGATATTCGCCGAAGAATTCATCAAGCTTGGTCACGAAGTGCATATCTATGCCCCGGCCTTCCCCAACTCGATCGATGAAAGTGACCAGCTGAAGATCTACCGGTTCCCGTCGCTTTATCTTTTCTTCGATCCGGAGGACAGGTTGGGACTGCCCTTCCAGGACAAAAAGTTGGTCCAACAGTTCATCGACAATAAGTACGACATCGTTCATACCCAGACCCCCTTCACCATCGGGGGACCGGCGGTCAAATGGGCCCGCAAGTCCGGCGCGAAGGTGGTCCATACCTATCACACTCTTTTAGCCGCTTACACCGAGCATTATCTCTGGTTCCTTCCGAAGGCCGTGGGTGTGGGTTATGCAAAATGGGCCAGCCGACGTTATTGCAATTCCTGCGACCTGATCATCACTCCTTCGAGTGAAATGAGGGATGTCGTCCTCAGCTACAACGTGACGAAACCGGTCGAGGTCATCCCCACGGGTATCCGTTTGGAGCGGTTCCACGGTAGGGATCGCCAACGCTACCGGAAATTGAAGGGATATAAACCTGAAGATAAAGTCCTTTTGTTCATGGGCCGGGTCGCGGAAGAAAAGAACATCGACTTCCTATTGAAAGTGGCCCATCGGTTGAAGCCGGAGATATCGAACCTGCAATTCCTCATCGCCGGGGAAGGGGCGGCAAAGAAGCGCCTCGAGAAGATGGTCGAGGACATGAAGATGACCGATTACGTCCATTTCGCCGGTTATTTGAGCAAAGAAGACTGGCGGGATTGTTACGCCGGTTCCGACCTTTTCGTCTTCGCTTCCATTACCGAAACCCAAGGGCTAGTGGTGACCGAAGCCATGGCCGCTGAGACGCCGGTGGTCGCGGTAGGGGAAATGGGCATCAAGGACGTGATGGCTTCCGGCAAGGGCGGATTGGTCACCCGGTTGGACGAGACCGAATTCACGGACGCGGTCCGCAAGATGCTGACGGACAAGGCCTTTTACCAGCAAAAGAGATCCGAGACCCTGGCCGAGGCCGACAAATGGTCCTCCACTTCCATGGCCAAGCGGATGCTCGAAGCCTATGAACAACTACTTAAAAAATAAAAATATGTGGTCTTATTTAAAACTGAGGTTGCTTCGTCATAAACGTCCGCCTATTCGGCGGCCATTCCTCGCAATGACAGCTTTTTTAATCATTGGAACACATGTTCCAATGGCTTCCGCTGAGGAAAAATGGTCCTTCCTTCCCGCTTTGCCCCTCTTTGAGCCCCTTTTTGCCGACCCCCGCGAACCCAATACCGCGATCATCGCTTATACCAACCAGGCCCGTTATGAGGGCTCGATGGGCACGGCCTTCGAGCTATTGCGTTACGAGGCCGCGGATCAAAGCCGTTGGGGATGGGGCATCTTCGGATTGGGTTCCATCTTGTTGGGCGAGGATGGCGCCACCTTTCCAATGCAGGCTTCCGATTGGCACGCGGGCATGTACCTATGTGAGGCCTCAGGGGCCTTTTCCCAGCGGTTCGAATTCGAGCACCAAAGCTCCCATATGGGGGACGCCCTGGAAGGGTCCCTGGAACCCATCATTTCCAACGGGGAAAACCTCAATTTCACCACTTCTTTCAAACCTTCGGAAGATCTTCGGCTTTACGCCGGGATGGGTGTTTGGGCCAACCTTTTCCCGCCCGACAACGCCTTCTTCGCGTCATTAGGCACCGAGCTCTATTCGGCGCCCTTGAACTTCCTGGGAACCCGCCTGCGGGGTTACGGGACCGGATACTTGAAATGGAAAGCCGAAGCGGGAGGGGTTCTCAACCAGACCTACCAATTGGGCTTCCAGTGGAAATTCAGTCCGGAAGAAACCAGGGCCATCCGATTCGCGTTGGTCTATTTCAACGGCAACTCCGAATACGGACAGTTCTATCTCCAGAAGGACGAGCATTTAGGGATCGGAGTTTATTTTGATCCCTGAGAACCAACGTCCAACGCAAAGCCGCGAAGCCACGAAGAAATTCAATTTTTCTTTTGGCCTTCCTTTGAGCCTTTGTGTCTTCGTGTTGGTCGTTTGTTTTTCCTTTTTTCCGAAATGTCTTTTGGCGGAAGAAGGGAAACTGGTCTTCCTTCCGAACGACTTGGCCTTTAAGCCTTTGGTCGGGGACCCCCGCGAGCCCCACGATAGCATCATCCTCAGCAGCGGCCAAAATCCCTATGAGGGTGCCATCGGTTCCTTCATTGAGTTCCTGCAGTGGAGGCCTGGGGATGCCAGCAAGTGGTCATGGGGTATCCTCGGGGCGGGTTATATCGGTTTGGGCTCGGTGCATGACATCAATACTTATCCCAAACGAGTGGTCGACGATAACGGGTTCCTGGTTTTCAACAAATTCCCGGAAAGGGTCAGCGATTGGTATCTGGGGACCTATTTCGCACAATCCGCCGGCGCTTTTTCCAACCGGTTCGAATATACGCACGTCAGTTCCCACTTGGGTGACGAGCTTTTTGATTATGTGCAAAGGATCATCTACACACGGGAAAGCTTCAAGCTGACCTCGTCCTTCCAACCCTCCCCGCAATTCCGTTTTTACGCGGGGGCCGGGACCTCTCCCCACATCGCGCCGCAAGAACCTCCCTTTTTCCTGCATGGCGGGACCGAGCTTTACACGAATTATTTCGGTTTCATCGCGCATACAGCCGCAAGGGGTTACATGACCTACGATCTGAAGATCAAGGATGAGGCCGGCGGAGTGGTGGATCATGCTTTTCAATGGGGTTTGGAGTGGAGGGAAAGGGAAGAAAGCGGACATTCATTGCGATTCGCCATCTTGTATGACAATGGCAACAGTGAGTATGGCCAGTTCTATCAACAGAAGGATGAGCATTGGGGTTTTGGATTTTATTTCGATCCTTAAAAGACAAGAAATTTTTACCACTAAGGCACCAAGGGCACCAAGAACGACAAAGAATGAAAATATTATTTTTCGATTTTTTTTAGTGACCTTTGTGCTTTGATGGCTCAAAGATGATTTTTTAAAATTCTTGACTTCCCATCTACAGGTTGTATAGTTCCAAGAAGAAGTCCCCAAACCCTTTCCAAAACCCTATAAACCGTCGATGGAGGCAGGATGACGCCCGTTAGTACTCCCGCCACGGATAACGAAACTTCCTGCTCCCCTTTTTACGGGCTCCTCCAACAGATACCCCTTCAGTGTTTTGAACAAGAACGATTCCTCCAATCCGAGCTCTTGGGAGTGCAGGTCTATCCCGAAAGGGGCATCCTGGTCCTGCGGCTCAAGATGGCTTCGCCCGTTCCCCCCGACACTTATGCCAATGTCACCCGCTATTTAAAAGAAAGTCTGCCGGGCGTGAGCCGGGTGGTCTTGGACGTCCATTACCCGGCCTCCGTCGTGACCCCAGCCGACTATTTGGCGGCCCACGAGAAAGACCTCCTTTTTTGCCTGACCGAGGAAGCCGACATCGCCGAAGGCTGGTTCTCCCATTACCGTTTGGAAGCGCGTGATAAAGAAGTCCTGTTCCAAGTGCCCCATGAGCTGGCCCGCCAACAGCTGGACCGCAAGCAATGCGCCAAGTTCCTTGGGGAGATATTGACAAAACGCTGCAGCGCTCCTATTCAAGCCAAACTCGAGATCAACCCCTCCATCCTTCCGGCGGTGGTCCCGGCCGCCGAGGAAAAGCCGGCGGATTTCCAGGCGCCTCCTCCTACGTCCATCCTTCTTTATGGCCGCAAGATCGCCGAAGAAGCCAAACCCATGAACGTGATCGAGGAGCAGAACGGTTTCGTGGCCCAGGGTGAGGTGATCGCTTATGAACAGATCCAAACCCGAAGCGGTCGAAACTTGGTGAAGATGACCATCACCGATTACAACGATTCCCTGGACGTTCGGTTCTTCCACGAGAACGACGGAAAGTTCAAAGGCGGCATCAAGGAAAGGGATTGGGTAAGGGTCCGCGGGGACCTGCGGCCCGATAAGTACTCCCACGACGAGCTGACCTTAACGGCCAAGGATATCATGAAGATCACCGGCCCCGAGACCCGCACGGACCGGGCCGCCGAGAAGCGCGTGGAGCTCCACTGTCATACCCAAATGAGCCGCATGGACGGCCTCTCCAAGATCGAACGCCTCATCGAACGGGCCGCCAAGTGGGGCCATCCGGCCATCGCCATTACCGACCACGGGGTGGTTCAGGCCTACCCGGAGGCCAGGGCGGCCGCCAAAAAGAACGGCATCAAGCTGATCTTGGGTATGGAAGGCTATCTGGTGGATGAGTTCAAACGCGAAAAGGGGATGGCCATCTACCACATCATCCTCTTGGTCAAGAACAAGGTCGGCCTGAAGAACCTCTACAAGTTGGTGTCCGAGAGCCACATGAAGTACTTCTATAAAAGGCCCCTTATCCCACGAGCTCTTTTAGAAGCTCATCGGGAAGGCCTAGTGGTGGGTTCGGCCTGCGAGCAGGGCGAGGTTTGGCAGAATCTTCTGCATAAGGGCAGACCCCTGGAGGAAGTGGCTTCCTTCTACGATTACATCGAGATCCAGCCTTGCGCCAACAACGAGTTCATGATCGCCGATGGGGCGATGAAAGATATGGAGGATTTACAGCGGCACACCCGCATCCTCTATGAAACGGCCAAAAAGCTCGATAAGACGGTGGTGGCGACCGGCGACTCCCATTTCATCGAACCCCGGGACGAGGTTTACCGCCGTATCCTCCAATCGGGGATGGGTTATGGTATCGAGCGGCAAGCGCCCCTTTATTTCAAGACCACGGATGAATTGAAAGAGGACTTCAGTTATTTCGGCGAGGAGATCGCCCATGAACTGGTGGTGACCAATCCCCGCAAGGTCGCCGAGCTCATCGAGGATGTGGAGCCCCTGCCGACCCAGACCCTTTCCCCGACTTGGGAAGGGGCGGACGAAGAACTGCGAAAGACCGCCACTGACCAGGCCCATAAGCTCTATGGAGAAGTCTTGCCCGATTTCATCGAGAAGCGCCTTCAAAAAGAACTGAGCGCTATCATCAATAACAAGTTCTCCACCCTTTATGTCATCGCCATGAAGCTGGTGAAAAAGTCCCTTTCGGACGGCTACATCGTGGGAAGCCGGGGTTCGGTTGGCAGCTCTTTCGCGGCCTATCTCTGCGGCATCACGGAAGTGAACCCCCTCATGCCCCATTGGCGATGTGAGACGGCGCATTATCACGAATTCCCGGCCAACCCCTCCTCCATGGCCGGGGTGGACTTGCCTTCCAAGAATTGCCCGACCTGCGGCAAAGAAATGATCCGGGATGGGTTCTCCATCGCCTTTGAGGTCTTCATGGGTTTCAAGGGTGACAAGATGCCGGACATCGACCTGAACTTCTCGGGCGAGTACCAACATGTGGCCCACAAGTATGTGGAAGAACTCTTCGGTAAAGAGCATTGTTTTCGCGCGGGCACCATTTCGGCCGTTCAAGACCGGATCGCCTTCGGCTTCGTGAAAAAGTTCATGGAAGAAGCCGGTAAAACCGCCCGCAACGCTGAGCTCAATCGTTTGGTCAAGGGTTGTTCCGGCGTCTCCAAGACCACCGGTCAGCATCCGGGCGGCATTGTCATCCTGCCCAAAGAACTGGACATCACCGACGTCTGCCCGGTGCAGTACCCCGCCGATAATAAAGACGGGGACGTCATTACCACCCACTTCGACTACAACAGCATGCACGACTGCCTGGTGAAGCTGGACATCCTGGGACATGACAATCCCACCAGCCTCAAGCGCCTGGAAGAGATGACAGGGGTTTCGGCCATCGGTATCCCCTTGAACGACCCCGAGACCATGAGCCTTTTCTCAGGGATAAAAGCCTTGGACTTCAAAGAAAAGTTCGACAAGGACCTGGGTACCCTGGGTGTGCCCGAGTTCGGGACCAATTTCGCCATGGACATGTTGCGGGATACCCGGCCGACCAAGTTCGAGCATTTGGGCCGCCTCTCGGGTCTCGCCCACGGCACGGACGTCTGGCTGGGGAACGCCCAGGACCTCATCAAGAACAAGACCGCCACACTTTCCACGGTCATCTCGACCCGCGACGATATGCTCAACGACCTGGTCGCCAAAGGCATGGACGAGGCCTTGTCCTTCAAGATCATGGAGGATGTGCGCAAGGGGAAGGGCTTGAAACCCGAATATGAAAAGGCCATGTCGGACGCCAAGGTGCCGGCCTGGTACATCGAAAGCTGCCGCAAGATCAAATACATCTTCCCCAAGGCCCACGCCGTGGCCTATTGCATCATGAGTTTCCGTATCGCTTGGTTCAAGGTCCACAGTCCGGTGGCCTTTTACGCCGATTACTTCACCAATAAGGTCTTCGGCTTCGACGCCACTGTGGCCTGCCATGGCTTGGGGAAGGTCCGGGAACGCGTGAAGACCATCCGCTCCATCGAGAAACCCACGGCCAAGGAACTAGATGAGGCGGGTGTACTGGAAGTGGCCGAGGAGATGTATGCCCGGGGATATAAATTCCTCCCCGTGGATCTTTTCAAATCCCACGCTCATCAATTCCGTATCGAGGATGGCGCTCTTCGTCCTCCCTTGGTGGCCTTACCGGGACTGGGCGAGACGGCCGCCGATTCCATTGTGGAAGAACGTAAGAAGGGACCTTTCGGTTCCATCGAGGACCTGGTGGAACGCTGCGGGGTGAACAAGAACGTGGTGGAAATATTAAAAACCCACGGTTGTCTCAAGGACCTGCCCGAATCCAAACAAGTCTCGTTGTTTTAAAACCGGTTGACCACTATCCCTAGTGGAATGGGTCCAAGACGCTTTATTTGCCGCTCTTTTAAGGCCTTTCCCCTTGCCTTAGCCCCCCCTTTTTGATAAAACAGTCCACGAATTCAAGGCAGTCCCAAGAAGTGGGCCCTTTCCGGCCCACTTTTTTTTTCTTATCTTTTGGCCTGGATGGGTTGAGACAAGGTTTGCAGTACCCAAAGACGGCCGAAAGGCCGTTTGTCGTTTATGGAGAAAATGATGGGGTCTTTTGAGGGGCCGAAGACAAGCCAGATAAGGGATATCGCCGAAGCGGTGGTCAAGGACAACTTCTTGGAGCTGTTCGACCTGAGGGTCCGCCCCCAGGGGAAGAAGCTGGTTTTGACCGTCTCTTTGGATAAAAAGGCGGGTCCAGTCACCCTGGAAGAATGCACGGCCGTTAGCCGGGAGCTGGAAAAGCGGCTGGATGAGCTGGATCTCATCGAAACCTCCTATCTTTTGGAGGTGTCCTCGCCGGGGCTCGACCGCCCCTTGAGGCATTTGGAAGATTGTCAAAGATTCGCGGGCCAATTGGCCCATTTTGTGCTCAACGAGCCGCTGGGGAGCCAAACGGACTTCCGGGGCCGGCTGGGCGAAGTGAAGGACGGACAGGTGGAACTTTTAGCCGAGGGCGGCAAGACGGTTTGGTTGCCCTTCGGTAACGTGAAGCGGGCGAATCTGGTGGTCGAGCTGTAAAACTTTTTGAGGGGTTCTGGAATGGGCAACGAACTAGCGCTGGTGATGAGCCAGCTTGAACATACCAAGCGCATCGACAAGAAGAAGCTTGTCGAGGCGATCCAAGCCGCCCTGTCCTCGGCCGCCAAGAAGATCTATGGCGCCGGCCAAGAAGTGGACGTGGAATTCGACGAGCTCAACTACGAGTTCAAAGCTTTTTACCTGAAGGAAGTGGCGGAAGCCGTTACCGACCAGGGTACCCAGATGAGCCTGGCCGAAGCCCGTAAGCACAAGGACGACGCCCAGGTGGGCGATGTCATCAAGGTGCGCATTCCCCCTGAGCAGTTCGGCCGCATCGCGGCCCAGACCGCCAAGCAAGTCATCGTGCAAAAGGTGCAGGACGCCGAGCGCCAGAGCGTTTACGACCAATTCAAGGAAAAGGAAGGCGACCTCATCACCGGCAGCGTGTTGCGTTACGAGGGGCGCAATGTCATCGTGTCCTTGGGCGACGCTGAAGCCCTGCTTCCCGCCAAGGAACAGGTGCCGCGCGAGCGTTATTCCACCGGCGAACGCATGAAGTTCCTGGTCCTGGAAGTGCGCAAGACCCTCAAGGGCCCCGCCATCATCGTCAGTCGCGCCCATCCGAACCTGGTGCGCAAGCTTTTTGAATTGGAAGTCCCTGAGATATATGAAGGCGCTGTCAAGATCGAGAGTGTGGCCCGTGAACCGGGTGCCCGTACTAAGATCTCCGTGCGCGCCATGGGCGACGACCGCATCGACGCGGTGGGCGCTTGCGTGGGCGTGAAGGGTATCCGTGTCCAGAACATCGTGGACGAGATCCGCGGGGAGAAAGTGGACATCGTCCGTTGGGACGAGGAGCCTCACTCTTACCTGTCCAACGCCCTGTCCCCGGCCAAGATCGCCCGTATCGTGTTCCATCCCGAGATCCCCTCGGCGGAAGTCATCGTCCCCAACGACCAGCTTTCGCTGGCCATCGGCAAAAAGGGGCAGAATGCCCGTCTGGCCGCGCGCCTGACCGGCATCAAGATCGACATCAAGAACGAGGAACAACACACCTTGGAAGAGCGCGCCCGCATGGATGCCCACTTCCAAGAGGTTTCCCAAGAAGTGCCGACCGAACTGGCCGAGGCCAACATCGCGGCCCCGTCAGCTGGCACCGTGAACCTGACGGACGAGGAACGCAAGGCCGCCCCGCCGGATGAGATCGACGAAGGGGCTGTCCAGGGCGAAGTGCCGCCCGAGCATATGGAGCTGACCAAAGATGGGGAAGGGGCTCCGACGATCCCCCCGTCCCCCGAAGTGGTTGAAAATTCACCTGCGGCAGCGCAGGGAGAGGAAGTCTGATCCTTTATGGGTAAGCGTCTTTTTGAATTCGCCAAGGAACTGGGACTGCCCAGCAAAGAAGTGCTGGAGCGCTGCAAGAAACTGGGGTTCGCCATCCCCAGCCAGTTGACCGTGGTGGACGATAAGATCCAGGCCGATATCCGTCGTGACCTGGGCTTGGCGGACCTCGTTTCAGCGGCCGCCAGCGTGGCAGCCACCCAACCCGCCGCCCCGGCCAAAGCGCCCGGTGCGCCCGCGCCCTCTTCGACGAATACCCGAACGGTCCTGAAACCCACCGCTTCCTTGTCAGCCCCGACGGCCACCTATCCCACCGCTCCTCCTAAGACCGGTAAACCCATGGGCCCAAGGCCCACCATGGCTCCTCGTAAAAGCGGCTCCTCGGCGCCCCGTCCCATGCCCGTCAAGTCGGGTGGACATGGTCTAGCCGCCGGAAGGCCCAAGAGCTTGACTTCGTCCAAGTCCCACACCGAGGAAGCGCCCAAAGTCGTCGAGCTCAACCCCGATGGGACCCCGATCGTTCCCGTTGTCCTGACCCATATCAAGATCACTGAAGGCATCACGGTCGCCGAACTGGCCCAGAAGCTCAACGTCAAGGCGGGGCTTCTCATCAAGGAACTGCTGGACCTCAAGATCCTGGCCACCATCAATCAGCGGCTCGATATGGCCGTTGCCGAGACCCTGGCTTCCGCCCACAACGCCGTGGTGGAAGTGGTACCCCTGTTCGGGGCCGAGATGTTCCAAGAGGCCCCCGATGACCCGAAGGACCTGGTGCCCCGTCCACCGGTCGTGACCATCATGGGCCACGTTGACCATGGAAAGACCCTTCTGTTGGACGCCATCCGGCAGACGAAAGTAGCCGAGGGCGAGGCGGGCGGCATCACCCAGCATATCGGGGCTTATCAAGTGAAGACCGAGAAGGGGAGCATCACCTTCTTGGACACCCCGGGTCACGAAGCTTTCACCCTCATGCGGGCCCGCGGGGCCAAGGCTACCGACATCGTTGTTCTGGTCGTGGCCGCCGACGACGGTGTGATGCCCCAGACCCTGGAAGCCATCGACCACGCCAAAGAAGCCAAGGTGCCCATCATCGTTGCCATCAATAAGATCGACAAACCCGAAGCCAACCCGGATAGGGTCAAGACCCAGGTCGCCGAGCGGGGCCTCACGCCTGAGGAATGGGGCGGCTCGACCATCTTCGTACCAGTCTCGGCCAAGAAGCGCCTGAATTTGGACAAGCTTTTGGAAATGATCCTACTGCAAGCCGAGGTCCTCGAACTCAAAGCCAATCCGAACCGCATTGCCAAGGGTGTGGTGCTCGAAGCCCGACTCGACAAGGGACGCGGCCCCGTGGCCACGCTCTTGGTTGAAAAGGGCACCCTGAACATCGGTGACAATCTGCTCGCGGGTAATACCTATGGCCGCGTCAAAGCCATGCATGATGACCTGGGAAAGATCGCCAAGACCGCTGGACCGGCCACGCCGGTCGAGGTGCTGGGTTTGTCCGACGTGCCTCAAGCCGGTGATGTTTTCTACGTGGTCGAGGACGCCAAGGTCGCCCGTGAGATCTCCAGCCGCCGTACCGACGCCCTGAAGGATAACCGCTTGGTGGGCGCCATGAAGCACATCACCTTGGACAACCTCTTCGAGCAGATCAAGGAAGGGCAGATCAAGGAACTGAAAGTCATCGTCAAGGGCGACGTGCAAGGCTCGGTCGAGGCCCTCAGCCAATCCCTCGAGAAGCTCACTAGCGAGAAGGTCATCCTCAGGGTCATCCATAGCGGAGCGGGAAACATCGTCAACTCCGACATTCTTTTGGCTTCCGCTTCCAACGCCATCGTGGTGGGCTTCAACGTGAAGATGGATTCGAATGGCAAAGCCACCGCCGAGAAGGAAGACGTGGACGTTCGTGTCTACAAGATCATCTATGACGCCGTCGAGGACGTGCGCAAGGCCATGGAAGGCCTCCTCGAACCAACCTATCGGCAGGTTTCCATCGGAAAGGCCGAAGTTCGGCAACTCTTCAAGACTCCCAAGGGTACCATCGCGGGTTCCATGGTGACATCAGGTAAGTTCACCAGCAAGGCCAAGGTCAAGGTAACCCGTAACGGCGAACAAGTTTACGAGGGAGCCCTGACTTCCCTGCGGCGCTTCAAGGATGATGTGAAAGAAGTGGCCAGCAATTATGAATGCGGTATCGGCATCGACGGTTTCGAGGACCTCCAGGTGGGAGACCAATTGGAAGCCTATATCCTGGAAGCCGTGGCGCAGAAACTGGTCGATTAAGGCCCGGTAGGCCGTCCATGGTCATTGGTTTATTGAGGGTCGAAGTCCATTATCCTGAGAGCGGTTCGCTCAAGACCAAGCGGTCCACCTTGAAAAGCGTGACCGACCGCCTTCGCAAGCGTTTCAACGTTTCGGTGGCCGAGGTTGAGCACCAAAACCTCTGGCAAAGGTCGGTCCTGGCGGTCGTCACCGTCAACACGGACCGGCGACACGCCGATTCCACCCTCTCCAAGGTCCTGGACCTCATGGAAGAGGAAGGGGACTGGCAAGTGACAGGTGTACAAACGGAGTTTCTCTGAAAACTGGGGTCGTTATGTCTTTTAAGCGGGCTGAAAAAGTATCGGAAGCCATCAAGCGGGAGATCAGCGTCATGCTGACCCAAGAGGTGAAGGACCCGGGCATCCATTTCGCCACGGTCACTTTGGTGGAGACCACCGACGACCTTCGGGACGCCAAGGTCTATGTTTCCATTTTTGGGGACGAAGAGACCCGCGCCGAATCCATGAAAGGCCTGAACCGAGCCAAGGGGTACCTTCGGCACGAGATCGGCCAGCGCCTGAAATTAAGGTACACGCCGAACCTGCATTTTTACCTGGATACTTCCCTGGACCACGCCATGAAGATCAAGGGAATCCTGAACAAGATCAAAGCCGAAGAGAAACCCAAGAATGAAAATGAAACTGAAGACTAAGTCCAAACCTCGGTCGGCGTCCGCCAAGAACGACTTCATGGCCGTCGTTAAACTGATCAAGAAGTCCAAGAATTTCGTTTTGACGACCCATGTGAACCCCGATGGGGACGGGTTGGGAGCCCAGTCGGCCCTCTATGTGGCCTTGAAAAAACTCGGCAAAAAGGTCCAGGTCGTCAATCACGACGCCTTGCCCCACCGGTTCAATTATTTGGCTTTCACCGCCATCTACCAAGTTTCGGACCAGATCCCACCCCACGACGTTTGTTTCGTGATGGACGCCGGCAATTTCAGCCGCATCCGCGAGAACGTCCGTCGGAATGAGTTCAAGACCTTGGTCAATATCGACCACCATTTTTCCAACGACCGTTATGGCGATTTCAACCTGGTTTTTCCCGAAGCCGCGGCCACGGGCGAGGTCGTCTATAAACTCATCAAAGCTCTCAAGGTCAAGGTGGATAAGGGCATCGCGGAAGGCATCTATACCTCCATCGTGACCGATACGGGCCGGTTCCGTTATCCCAGTGCCACTCCCGACATTTTCCGTTTGGCGGCGGAGCTGGTGGAAGCGGGAGCGGACGGTCCCAAGATCAGCGAACGCATCTTCGGCGACATCACCCAGGAAGCCATGCAGCTGACCGGTTTGGCCTTGGGAAGCATGACCACCCATAATGAAGGGCGCATCGGCACCATGACCCTCACGCAGGCGGATTTCAAGAAGTCCGGCGCCCTGGACGAGGACACGGAAAACCTCATCAACCTGGTGCGGAACCTCAACACGGTCAAGATCGCGGTCTTCCTCAAGGAAATGCCGGACGGGCGGGTCAAGCTTTCCCTCCGGTCCAAGTCCGATGTCAACGTGGCCGAGGTGGCCCGTCAGTTCGGGGGCGGCGGACACGCTTATGCCTCCGGCGCCGTCATGCCCGGTCCCTTGGACCAAGCTTTGAAGGCGGTCCTCTCCGCTTGCCAGTCGGTTTTAAAGTAGATCCTCACCTTTCCCATAAGATCCCGATCGAAGTGAACCTATGGACGGCGTCATTAACCTAAACAAACCCGCGGGTTGGACCTCCCACGATGTCGTAGCGAAGGCCCGGGGTTTGCTCAAGGAAAAACAGATCGGCCATTTGGGCACGCTGGACCCCCTGGCCACGGGTGTACTGCCTTTGGCGGTGGGGACCGCCACGAGGCTGGTGGAGTTCGCCTCCTATTCCAAGGAATATGTCACCACCTGTCTTTTGGGAAGGACCACCGATAGCTGCGACGTGAGCGGGAAGACCCTCGTTGAAAAACCCACCCAAGCTCTTTTAGAGAGCGATGTCCGCCGTGAAGTACTGAAGCTCAAGGACAGCACCGAGCAGATCCCACCCATGGTCTCGGCCGTCAAGGTCGGCGGCCAAAAGCTTTACGAGTTGGCCCGTAAGGGTGAGGTCGTCGAGCGTCAGGCCCGACCCATCCGGCTGGAAGAGATCGAGTGCCTATCCATTTCGGGATCCCGGGTCACTTTTCGCGTGGTTTGCTCGGCAGGGACCTATGTCAGGGTCCTTTGCCAGAGCTTGGGGGAAGTCTTGGGAGTGGGCGGTTGCATGGAAACCCTTGAACGCACTCAAGTGGGTCCTTTTAAGATCGCGCAAGCCCTTGGTCTTGAGGACGTCAAAAAAAAGATGGAAGAGGGAAGCCTTTCGGATATGTTGCTTCCTTCGAGCCTGCTGGTGGGACATTTGCCTCAAGTGACCCTGGAACGGCCGGCCCTCGAATCTTTGTGCCATGGAGTGGCCCAACCCGTGAAGGGCCTTCTGTCCGGCCCGGTCCGGGTCTTGAACGATCAAGGACGGCTTTGCGCTATCGGCGAGGTGGAAAGCCCGGAAGAATTAAAGCCCCGTAAAGTCTTCGGGGTGGAGGGATTGTTTTGAGAAAACCCATCGTCTTGACCATCGGCGTTTTTGACGGCGTGCATCGGGGCCACCAGGCGCTCCTTCGCCAAACGACCCTTTTGGCCCGCAAGCTCAAGGCTTCACCCGAAGCACTGAGTTTCAAGGACCATCCCATGCATGTCCTCCAAGGCGGGCCCCGGATCCCCTTTCTCCTGCCCCGTCACGAGACCTTCGAGTTACTGAAGCGAAAAGGCGCGCGAAAGGTCCATGTCCTTCACTTTACCCGGGCCTTTTCCCGCAAAAGTCCCGAAGCCTTCGTTCAATGGATGGGGAGGTTGGGAAAGCTCGCGGGTATCGTGGTGGGCGAGAATTTCCGGTTCGGCCGTGAAGCCAAAGGCGATGTGGTTTTCTTGAAGAAGCTTGGAAAAGAAAAGGGCTTCGTGGTGAAAGCGGTGAAGGCCGTCAAGGTCCAAGGCCGGACCGTTTCTTCCAGTCATGTCCGGCAACTGTTGGCGACCGGGCAAACCCACAAAGCCAATCAAATGTTGGGCCGCCCCTATTCCATCGAGGGCAAGGTGGTCCATGGCCGGCATGTGGGACATAAGATCGGGTTCCCCACCGCGAACCTTCATGCCATCGCCAGCTTTCTCCCCAAGGACGGGGTTTACGCCTGCGCCGTGAAATTAGGGAATCATTATTACCGGGCAGGAATGAACCTGGGGAAACGCCCGACCTTCAAGGAAGATGACCACCATCGCCAAGCCGAAGTCCATCTCTTGGACTACCGTGGCAAGCTTTATGGAAAGCGCATGAAGGTCCACCTCTTGAAATATCTCCGGTCGGAGCGGAAATTCTCATCCTCGTCGGCCTTGGTGACCCAGATCCGAAAGGATTTGGGGGTCATCCGAAAGGTTTCCTTGAGAAGTCTCAAGGGGAACTAGTTTTCACCGGGACCTACTTACAATTCATCTAAATGTTGGATTTAAAGCATTTCTTTAAATCCAATCTTTTCAAAACACAAGAGACAAATAAAACAAACAATCAGGTTAAACGTGTATACTCTGCTTTCGTTGACAGGGTCCATTCCTAGGAGGAAGTATGAAAAAGTTTTTGGCAATCCTTTTGGTCTCTACTTTGATGGTCTCTACCAAGGCTTTTGCGGACAAGATACCCGCAACCCCCAAAGTTTCGCCTACCCCTTCCGGTACTGCTACCCCGGGCACCCAAAATAAGACCAGCAAAAAGAAGAAAAAAGCGTTGGCCCAAACCACGCCAACGGCCGTGGTTGCTACGCCCACTCCCGCCGCCTCTTCCACGAAAAGAACGACGATGAGTTCCTCGGTCTTTTCAACCAATTTGGACTTGTATGATCGCATTGGGGCGCCCGGTGACTTGCGTCAAGCGGCGGTTTTAGCGGCCAATAATTATGGTTCTTCCCCCCGCCATGATCGTTCCTTGTTCCTTTGGCTTGGGAAAATAACCTCCGGGGACGCTGGAAAGAGCAGCTATATCCGCTTGAGCATTGATTCGATCGAATTGGGAGGGCCCAAAAAGCCTTGGATCGTCCTGGCTGGCACGGTGGAAGACCAATCCGGTAGCGACTGTAAGGCTGGAAGTACTATTGAAGTGGCGATAGATTTTCGGGATGTGAAGGTCGATTACGAGGGGACCAAGCTGGGTGAGGTCCAAAAAGGGAATGATATCGCGGACCAGATCTATGACATGCTGATGACCCACTCTTCTTATCAATGGGTCGTGCTGGCGGACAATGAATTGAAAAATTCCCAGTCCATGAGCGACCGGCCCGCTTTCGTGGTCAAAGCCAAGGACGGCTACAGCTTCCTCGAAACCTTAGAATCACGTCGCTAAGGTGAATATGAGAGGAAACCAAAAAAATTATAGAGGCTATTTCTTTTGCCTCGGATTTTTGGCCGTCCAAGGAAAACTCTTGGCCATGGGATTGCCTTTTCCCTCGCCCCCGCTCGTTATCGAAGCGAAGGGCATGGGGAACGCGGTCGTGGCGGACGGAACCCTTTTTAACGCCTCCGCCTACAATCCGGCCCTATTGGC